>JANOMH010000119.1:0-4592 GCA_031420215.1 Rhodobacterales bacterium
ATAAACGATATCGCCCTGCACCGTGGGCGCCGGACCGCCCGGCGCATTCAGGTCCTGGGTCCACAAAACCCCGCCCGACCCCGCATCAAGTGCTGTCAATTCGCCAAACCCGGTGGCCACAAACACCCGGCCAGCCGCCACCGATATCCCACCGCCCGACGCATCCGTGCCGCTATCGGTCACCGGGGTGACATCGGCGGCCCATAGCACGGCACCCGAGGTCGCCACGGCCGTCACCCGGGCCCGCGCATCCAGCGTATAAATCACCCCGCCAGCGACCACCGGATCGGCGGTGATCCGGGCCTGTCTGCTATCACCCTGCCCAATATTCACCGCAAAGATCTGGGTCAAAGACCCCGCCAAAGCCGGATGCGCAATCATATGGGTGGCCGATCCGCCGCGCTGCGGCCAGTCGGCATTGGTCACCGGGGCTGCCAAGGCCAAGGGGCGCGCTTCATTCGCAACAGCAACCTGCGCCCCGGCCATGCCATCACGCAGATCAAGCCGTTCACCGGGCAGGATCACATCCTTTTCCCCACAGCCCGCCAACAGGGCAACGGCCGTCAGGCAGATGTATTTGGCAGTCACTCGCATCCGTCCGATTCCTTAGCTGCTTTGGCTATTCCGCCGGGGCGGGTTCTGGCACTGCGTCCGGGGCAGGCGGGGCTGCCTCGGGCAGCATGCCACCCAAGGCCACAATCAGCCCATTCACCCGTTCGCGCAAGCCCGAGGTCACCTGCGCATCAGCCGCAACTGCAGCCAAAGCGGTCAGCGCCGCGCCGGTATCGCCGCTGCGCAGGTCGACCATCGCCATTTGTTCCTGTGCCACCAGGCGGAACGGCGCACCAGGGGCGGCGAGCAGGCCAAATTCCTGTTTCAATGTCGCAGGGTCCAGCGTGTCGACTTGCAACATCAGCGATTTCAACAGCGCGAGATCCCGATACAGCGGGTCCACATCCGGGGCACCGGCCACCTGTGACAGGGTCAGTGCGGCCCCGGCCAGATCACCCGCCTTTTGCTGTTCGGCGGCAGTCAGCAATGCGGCCACACCTGCGGCTGGCCCCTGAATGGCCAGATCGGCCACGGCAACTGCCCGGGCGGCATCATCGGGGGTTTCAAGGGCGGCAAGGATCGCATCGCCCTGCGCCTCGGCGGCTCCGGTGACCTGCGATTTATTGTATTCGCGCCATGCTGCCCCGCCGACCAGAAGCAGCACCAAAGCAATAGCAATCCAGCCATAGCGTCGGAAAGTCTGATACAACTGGTCGCGGCGGACCTCTTCGGTCACTTCAGCGATAAAGCTGTCAGGATTACTCACTCTGATCCCCCCGGGGCCTGTTGCCGCCCATTCACTCTGCCCGTCTTATCGCGAAGGCGGGGGGATTGCCAAGGGCAAGACAGTAGCGCGCTATTGCACGGCCGGATTGGGTTGCCCGCTCAGGCGCGGCAGGACCAGCAAGGCCAGCCCCAAAGCGCAAATCGCACAGAGCGCAACCGCCGCCACCATCGGCAGGGCTGTGCCGTCAAAGAACAGGCCGGTCAGCGAAATCATCACCCCACCCGCCACCATCTGCAAGGTGCCGCCCAGCGATGACGCCAGGCCGGCGATATCGCCATGTTCGTCCAATGCCACCACCATGGTGGTCGGAATAATCAGCCCAAGTCCGGCATTGCCCAGAAACAGAAAACCGATGATCACGAACAAACTACCAAATCCAGCCAGAACCAGCGCCAGCAATGTGCAGGCCGCCAGCGCAAAGCCGATCACCGCGACCCGCATCACTGGCACCATCCCGAACCGTTCGCCCAGCGGGGCGGCCAGTTGCGATGCGGCGAAAAACCCGATCGCATTGACCGCAAAGGCCAGACTGAACTGCACCGAACTTAGCCCGAACTGCCCGGTATAAACAAAGGCCGCCGTGCTGATGAACACGAAAAAGCTGGCCATCCCGAAGCCGCCGACAAAGGTCAGCCCCATGAAGACCGGATCGCGAAACAAGATCCCTGCGCCGCGCAGCAAGGATTTGAGATTGACCGGCACCCGGTGTTCCGGGGCCAAAGTCTCGGGCTGGGCCCAGAATGTCAGCGCCAGCGACAGCACCCCCACGCCGCACAAGACCCAGAACAGCAGCCGCCAGCTGCCCAGCATCAAGACCCCCGAACCGGCCAACGGCGCCAGCATGGGCGAGATCGAGATCACCAGCATGATCAGCGCCATCATCCGCGTCGCTGCCGCGCCGGTATGCTGATCGCGGATGATCGCGCGCGGTATCACCATCACCGCCGCCGCGCCCAGCCCCTGAATGAACCGAAACAGCGTCAGCCAGCCTATTGTCGGGGCGAGCGCACAGCCGACACCCGCCAGAGTGAAAATCGTCACGCCAATCAGGATCGGCGGTTTGCGCCCGATCTGATCGGCCAGCGGCCCATAGATCAGCTGCGCCAGCCCAAAGGCCAGAAAGAACGCGGTCAGGGTCGTTTGGGTCGCGGCCACATCGGTGCCCAGATCGGCCCCGATGGCGGGCATCGCGGGCAGATACATGTCGATGGAAAAAGGCCCGACCGTGGACAACAGCCCCAGTATCAGGGCCGAACGAAAGACAGATTGTGCCATAGACCTGATTCCAATATCTTGCGCCAGACGGATTATGCCGCCTGATCAACCTCTTCGGTGGCCTGGCGGTGCCACAATTGGGCATAGCGGCCATCCTGCGCCAAAAGTTCATCATGGCTGCCCTGTTCGACTATCACGCCCTCTTCGAGCACCACAATGCGGTCCGCATCCGCAATCGTAGAGAGCCTGTGTGCAATGGTGATGACAGTGCGCCCTTGCCCCATCGCCTTGAGTTGTGCCTGAATTTCACGCTCTGTCTGGGTGTCCAAGGCTGACGTCGCCTCGTCCAGCACCAGAATCGGGGGGTTTTTCAGCAGAGTCCGGGCAATCCCGACGCGCTGCTTTTCGCCACCCGACAGTTTCAGGCCCCGCTCGCCCACCTGAGTGTCGTAACCCAACGGCAGGCTTTGGATGAACTCGTGGATTTTCGCGGCCTTGGCAGCGGATTCAATCTCGGTCCGGCTCGCCCCGACCCGGCCATAGGCGATATTATACAGGATCGTGTCGTTGAACAGGACCGTGTCCTGCGGCACCACACCGATCTGGGCATGCAATGAATCCTGGGTCACGTAGCGGATATCCTGCCCGTCGATCCGCACCGCCCCGCCGGTCACATCATAGAACCGGAACAGCAGCCGGCCGATGGTGGATTTGCCGGACCCCGACGTGCCGACAATCGCCACGGTCTGGCCGGGGGCAACATGCAGGGTCACTCCCTTCAGGATCGGGCGCTCGGCCTCATAGGCGAAAAAGACGTTGTCGAAGATCACATCACCGCCCCGGACCTGCAGGACATCGGCGTCAGAACTGTCATTGATTTCAGAGGGTTGGTCAAGCAGGCCGAACATGTCGCCCATATCGATCAGGGCCTGCCGGATTTCGCGGTACACCGTGCCCAGAAATCCCAGCGGCAGGGTAATCTGGATCATATAGGCATTGACCATAACAAAATCGCCCACGGTCAGCGTGCCGTTCTGCACCCCGATGGCCGCGAACACCATGACCACGACCAACCCGGCTGTGATGATCAGGGTCTGGCCAAAGTTCAGGAAAGCCAGCGAATAGTTGGTCTTGACGGCGGCCTTTTCATAGCCCGCCATGGCTGTGTCATAGCGCGCGGCCTCCCACCCTTCGGCCCCGAAATACTTCACGGTTTCAAAATTCAGCAGGCTGTCGATGGCCTTTTGGTTCGCATCGGTGTCCTGATCGTTCATTTCCTTGCGGATGCGGACGCGCATTTCGGTCACGGCGACGGTGAACCAGACATACAGCGCAATCGTCACCAGAACGGCGGCCAGATACCAGACATCAAACAGGAAAAACAAAATCCCGGCGGTCAGCAGCAGTTCCAGAACCAGCGGAACGATGGAAAACAGCAGGAACCGCAGCAGGAAATCCACACCCTTGACCCCACGCTCGATGATCCGGCTTAACCCGCCGGTCTTGCGGGTGATGTGATAGCGCATCGACAAGCGGTGAATATGGGTAAAGGTCTCAAGCGCCAAACGGCGCAGGGCGCGTTGGCCGACGGGGGTAAACACCACGTCGCGCAATTGCTGAAAGCCGACATTGGCCAGTCGGGCAATACCGTAAGCCACCGTCAGCCCCACCGCCCCGGCCCCCAGCATGAAGGCGGGTGTGCTGGGGGTGTCGCTGAAACTGTCCACCGCCCATTTATACACCAGCGGCGTCGCCACCGAGATCAACCGCGATGCCAGCAGCAGCCCCAGCGCCACCAGAACCCGCCACTTCACCCAGAACTGGCCCTTGGGCCACATATAGGGGGACACGCGGGCAATGGTTTTCCAGCCTTCAATCCTTTTGTTCGACAGATTGGCGGCAGTTTTTGGCAAAGATCGCATGCGTCGCTCCGGGTTTTACGGGGCGCACCCTAGGCAGATGGTCGCCCAATGACCAGAGGGGCTGCTGCAGACAAGCTTTATTGTGCGACCACTTCGGGCAGCACAAATACCTGTCC
>JANOMH010000120.1:0-6044 GCA_031420215.1 Rhodobacterales bacterium
AATGGTTCGGTCCCTTGAACCCATAACGAATCCCGATCTGCCCCGAGATCAGGTTAATCAGCGCCCCCGGCACGAAAAACGGCGACACCCGGCGCGGTCCCTTTTCCTTGAGCAACAACGCGGTATTGGCAATCGAGTTCAACCCGCCAATCCCCGATCCGGTCAACACGCCGGTCCTGATCCGGTCCGCCTCTTCGGTCGGCATCCAGCCCGAATCCAGAACCGCCTGATGCGCCGCAGCAATGCCAAAGATGATGAACTGATCAACTTTGCGCTGATCCTTCGGCTCCATATAGACATCCGGGTTAAAGGTGCCATTCGTGCCGTCACCCCGCTTGACCTCGCAGGCATAGGTTGTCGCATACTCGGTAGGGTCAAAATGGGTTATCCGGGCAGCCCCCGATTGCCCCGCCAGCAGCCGCGCCCAGGTCAGCTCGACCCCATCCGCCAAAGGCGTGACCATTCCCAACCCGGTTACGACAACACGACGCATGCTCAGCCCTCACTCACGTTTCTCTTGGCCCCATGCTAGCCCGGATGGAAAGGGGGGGGCAAGAGCGGGGGAGCAGAGTCTTGGCACCACGCCAGCCGATGGCTTACTCAGGCATTCCCAAGCCAGACCACGTTGAACAGCGCGCAGGACGGGTGCAGGCCTGAGGTTTCGCTTTGCGGACCATACGGCGTCCAGCCACAAGAGCGCATTCCAAAAAGTGCGAAGCGGTTCTTGGACTCAAATGCGCGCCAAAACAAAAGGTTAATGCGGCACCGATGATTCACATCAAAAGCAGGCCGCTTTTTTTGAATGTAACCTTGAAGTTACTTCAATTTGCAATATGTAACCCTTAGATTACATGCAAAAAGGAGTAACTTCATGAACCCTCTTGCCACGACACGGATGATTGCGAACTTGGCTCTTGTAGTCACAATGCTGAGTTTGTTCACCGCCGCCTTTCTCGGCCAAGGGGCCTCACCCATTTGGGTTTGGCTGACCGTAAGTGTCGCGATTGCCGGTGGCGTCGCGCAGTTTCTGGTGTCCGTCTTGCGCCCATCGTCGATCCGCCCCGCTTGGGATGAGCAAGTTGTTGCCTCCCACCGGGCTTCTTTGCAGTTCGGCTATTGGGCAGCACTCCTGCTTTACTTCCTCCTGTTTATGTTGACTCAGTTCGGCTCTCTCAGCCTTGGAACTGCATTTCTGCTCGTGGCGCCCATGCTGGGTGCCGCGCCCTCGATGTGGATGTTGGGGGCCGCAATGATGGGCCGCGCCGGATGATACAGCTCCTGAACAGGCTCAAGCAGCATCGCGAAAACTCAGGTCTGACACAGGCGAGGTTGGCCGAGCTCGTGGATGTGAGCCGCAAGACAGTGAACACCGTCGAAAACGGCATCTTTGTCCCGTCGACCATACTGGCGCTCAGGCTCGCCGGAGCGTTGGGCACGACAGTAGAAGACTTGTTCTATCTGTCCAACGAAACCAGCCTTCCGAAAACCTAAAGCGCATTCCAGAAAGTGCGAAGCGGTTTGTGGGATAAAATGCACGCAAAAAAAGGTTCAAGCGGGCCAACTGATTCACATCAAAGGCAAGCCGCATTAAGGCGCAGGTCTGGCCCTCACCGGGACATCTGTAAGCGTCAGGCCGCAAACCTGACAGATGCCCTCTCCCGCTCCCTGAAAACCAGTAAAACCCGCCGTCCGGGCCGAAACCCACCATTTGGGCGGGGCATCTGTACGCTTTCGCGCAAGAACCTGACAGATACCCCGTTGAACGATAAAAAAAAGGCGGCCCCACACCGGGGACCGCCTTTTTTCTTAACCCGTCGTCAGCGCTTATTGCGCTTCCGAGATAAACTTGATCGCATCGCCAAAAGTCTGAATGGTTTCAGCGGCATCATCCGGGATCTCGATCCCGAATTCTTCCTCGAACGCCATGACCAGCTCGACGGTATCAAGGCTGTCTGCGCCAAGGTCATCAATGAACGAGGCGTTCTCGGTCACCTTGTCGGCTTCTACCCCAAGGTGCTCGACAACAATCTTGCGCACCCGATCAGCGACATCGCTCATGTAATTTCCTCATATCTTTCTGGGCCTTAGCCCGCTCTTCTTTGCCCCAAGGGGCGGCTCATCCGCCCCCGGTGGGGCCAAACCGACCAGCGTCCGTTGGGACGCTTGCGGCAAATCTGCGGTGCTCATAGCAGAGATTTGGATCAAGGCAAACGCTTTCCCAATTCCACCTGCATCCCTCAGATCATCGACATACCACCATTCACATGCAAGGTCGCTCCGGTCACATAACCTGCCTCAACACTGGCCAGATACAGCACAGCGGCGGCAATTTCAGCAGGCTCGCCCATCCGGCCAGCGGGAATTTGCCCAAGGATTCCAGCCTTTTGCTCATCATTCAGCTTGTCAGTCATCGCAGTAGCAATGAACCCCGGGGCGACGCAATTCACCGTAATCCCCCGGCTGGCCACCTCGTAGGCGATGGATTTCGACATCCCCACCATCCCCGCCTTAGAGGCCGCATAATTCGTCTGCCCCGGATTGCCGGTGCTGCCAACGATCGAGGATATATTGATAATCCGGCCCCAACGGGCCTTCATCATGCCGCGCACGACACCTTTGCACAGGCGCATGGTGCTGGTCAGGTTCACATCGATGACCGAGGCCCAATCCTCGTCCGACATCCGCATAAACAAGTTATCCTTTGTAATCCCGGCATTGTTAACCAGAATATCCACTGACCCCATCGCATCAGCGGCCTGTTTTGGCAGGGCATTCACCGCCTCTGCGTCGGCCAGATTGCAAGGCAAGACACGCGCCCGGCCTCCCAGTTCAGCGGCCAATGCGGCCAGGGGTTCCAGCCGCGTGCCCGACAAAGCCACCACCGCGCCTGCGCCATGCAGCACTCTGGCGATAGCTGCGCCGATGCCACCAGAGGCACCAGTCACCAAAGCATTTTTCCCCGTCAGATCAAACATCACAACGTCACTCCTCATCTTATGCATTAAGTGCGGCAGCAGCCGCCACCACATCTTCGGATGTGCCAACAGCGCGGCATTCGATCTCTTTGACACAGCGCCGGACCATACCCGACAGCGCCTTGCCCGCTCCAATTTCCCAAACCTCGGTCACACCCGCCTGCGCCATCCACAGCACCGATTCCCGCCAGCGGACCGATCCGGTCACCTGTTGCACCAACAGCGCCTTGATTTGCGCAGGGTCGGTCACGGCACTGGCCGACACATTCGCGACCAATGGCACCGCAGGGGGCAACACCTGCACCGCATCTAAAGCCCGTGCCATCACCGCTGCCGCCGGGGCCATCAGGCTGGAATGAAACGGTGCCGATACAGGCAACAGCAGCGCCCGCTTTGCCCCCCTTGCTTTGGCAATCTCGACGGCCCGTTCAACGGCGGCACGATGCCCGGACACTACAACCTGCCCCGGATCATTGTCATTGGCGGCCTCGCAAACCTCACCCTGGGCCGCTTCCAAAGCGACCTCCCGGGCAGCGTCAAAATCCATCCCAAGCAACGCAGCCATCGCCCCGATACCCACCGGTACGGCGGCCTGCATCGCCTCGCCCCTGATCCGTAACAGCCGGGCAGTATCAGCCAAACTCAGCGCCCCGGCAGCACACAGGGCAGAATACTCGCCCAAAGAATGCCCGGCCACATAAGCCGCTGATGTCACGGTGATACCCTCCGCCTGCAAAGCGGCCATCGCGGCCATCGATGTTGCCATCAGGGCGGGCTGAGCGTTGCGGGTCAGGGTCAGATCCTCAATTGATCCTTCCCAGATCAGGGTCGACAGCTTTTCCCCCAACGCCTCGTCGACCGCTTCAAACACCGCACGGGCGGCGGGATAGGCCTCGGCCAACGCCTTGCCCATGCCAATCGCCTGCGCCCCCTGCCCCGGAAACACGAATGCCCGCATCAGTCTCTCTCCCCTTACGCTGTTGCCTCTGCTCTACCCGGTCAGCCCGCGCATCACAAGAAAAGCCCACGCTTGGCGAGGGGACCCCAAAGCACTAGGCTGCCACCACGACACACAGGCATAGCGCAGATGCAACTGACAAATACCGCCGGAAATTATGGGCTGATCGCCCGCAGTTTGCACTGGCTGATGGCACTGCTGATCCTCAGCATGATCCCGCTGGGCAAATGGGCGAACTTGGCACCATTCACCAATGATGCAGAATTTGCGCGCAAATTCATGCTGTTCAGCATCCACAAAACGCTGGGGGTCACGCTGTTCGGACTGGCCTTGTTGCGGATCCTGTGGGCAATCTGGCAGCCCAAACCGGGGGTCTTGCATCCTGACCGCAAGGCCGAAAACTTTACCGCAGCCGTCGTCCACTGGATGCTGTATAGCGCCTTGGTGCTGGTGCCACTGACCGGCTGGATCGAACACGCGGCGATTCCCGGTCTTGCGCCGATCTGGTGGCCGTTCGGGCAATCTCTGCCGTTCGTGACGGCTTCGGAATGGATGTTCAACACGTTTTCAGCCCTGCATCGCGCCTTTGGCAAGGTGCTGATATTCGCCATTCTGCTGCACGTCGCCGGAGCACTTAAACATCAGCTGGTCGACAAGGATGCGACCCTGCGGCGGATGTGGACCGGCGATGCCAGGCTGACTGCGGCCCCAAAACCGGCAAGTATGGTCCCGCTAGCAATGGCAATGCTGGTCTGGTTGGTGGCGATCGGGTTGGGGGTGATGTTCGGGCAGAACTGATCCGGTTCCTTGCCATCGAATCAACAGTTCCGGCCATCGGCCAACTGTTTTGGCGCTGGTCTGAACGGGAATCAGGCCGCCGCGTCCCGTTTCCGGGCGGCGACTTTTGTCCGGCGCTGCAAGTTGGCCGGACGGATCATCATGTCTTGGCCCATGCGGTCACGCAAAGCAGTCAAATCGCTTTCGGCGCCCCAGGCCACCGGCATCAGTTGCGCGGTGTTGCCATAGCGCAGCACCAGACAGGCGCGCCCCTTGCGAACAGTGGTCCGGTCGATCATCACACCGCCGATCGCGTCAAAGCCGTGGCGGCCCAGCAATGTCGGGCGACCCGCCTGATTGCGCACAATCTCGCGCACTTCACCCAGGCTGGTGTCGATCTGCAGCTCACTTTGTGTGCCCCTGCTGGCATACCACAATAGATAGACCGCGATGCCGGACATGATAAACGTGGCGCCAAGTTTCATCGGCAAAAGACCCGCGTCAAATTGTGTCATCGGCACGGCCCAAAGCCCAAGTGCGCCAATACAAAAACAAATACCCGCAATCCATGCGGCCCCTTGCGCTGCCCGGACCCACCCCGATTCAGCCTCGGTGCAGCGGACCACATATCCCCAGTAAATCTCGTCTACGGCAAAGCTCAGCGGTTCGGCTGTAGTCCCCGACCCGCTCACAGCGGCTCTATGCCCATAAATATTCAGAAAAGCGGACATGGCGTTTCCTCTGACTCACCCTGAGGCAGAGTTTTGCTTGAAATCGGGGCAGGATCGGGGCGGGGTTTAGGCAAAGGCTGGAAGAAATTGAAAATTTGTTAAGTTTACGCGAAAGCACGGGCGACAGCCGTCAAGGGACTGATTGCAGTCTGGCGCTATGTCCTTGCTTGGCAACCCTTGCAGCGCGGGTTTTCCACTGTATAAGGCCCAAATCCTTCTGCGACTGTATGAACCGCGCAGACTCTCGTGGATGGGGTGCAGAAGGTTTGCCCCACCCTATGAAATGCGCCTGAAACGAACTGGAGTTCACATGCCGCTATACGAGCATGTTTTTATTGCGCGTCAGGACTTGTCCAACACGCAAGCCGAAGCCCTTGTTGAACATTTTTCCGCTGTGCTGGCCGATAACGGCGGCAAAGTGCTGGAAAATGAATACTGGGGCGTCAAGACGATGGCCTACAAGATCAACAAGAACCGCAAGGGGCACTATTCCTATCTGCGGACCGACGCCCCCGCCCCTGCCGTGCAGGAAATGGAACGTCTGATGCGCCTGCATGATGACGTGATGCGCTGCCTGACGATCAAGGTCGACAAGCACGAAGA
>JANOMH010000121.1:0-7209 GCA_031420215.1 Rhodobacterales bacterium
AGCGCCTGCCCGATGGGGCGGTCAGGCGCTGCCCGGCGGCGCGTGCCGCGCCTTGACTCCGGGCAAGCGGGACTAAACCTGAACGGCAGCAAAGGGCTCTAAGCCGCCATCGGGTATCTTCTGTCAGGCGGCGAACACTAGCTCAAGTCGCTTGGCCCCAACAGCGTCGAGGATGTGCAACAGACCGGCGTCCTGCGCCTGCTGCTGCGGCAGTTCGAAAGCCCGCTGGCACTGATCCTTGTTTTTGCTGCCGTTGTGTCGCTGGTCCGGCAGCAATAGGTGCTGCTGTGGTCGACAGTCGCGGTGGCTGCCGCCACGCTGATCGGGCCGTTTCCGGGCGCAATCAGCACGGCTTTCGGGTTCGTGCCTTTGTCACGGGGCCGAAATGGGAGCCATCATTGCAATCGTCGCCGGTTATATTGGTGCAACCGAAACCGCAAAGGCCTGATACTTTCGCCCAAAAATCCCGGTCAAGACGGTCCAGTGGGGGGGCAGCGTATCTTGACGTGCATCAAGTTCACCTGACAGATTCCCTGGCAATGTGCGAACGTGGGACCTGAGACAGCTTACAAAGGCCCGGCACCAGATTGATCAAAGCCCGGAGTCCGGCGCGGCAGGAGTGAACAGTTTGCCCAAAGTCCGAAAGTCGACTGCCCCGCCTGTTGAGGTCGAATTAAAGTTTCAAGTGATGCCCGGCGGCGAGGCGATCCTGGGTGCCGACGCGTTCTTTGGCCCGGCGGCATTCCGAGTGCATCAGCTAACGACTTACCACGACACCCCTGACAACCTGCTTTTTGCCGCCGGGCTGACATTGCGGATCAGGCAGGAGAACGCCAGCTTTGTTCAAACTGTGAAGTCGGTTGATGCCGGTGTTGGGCTTGCCATCAGCCGGACCGAATGGGAATGGCCGGTTGCGAACGGCATACCAGATGTCGGGAAATTGGCCGGGGTGCCAGAACTGGTCACCATTGCAGGCCAGATTGCGGATCGGTTGGAACCGGTCATTGCGACAGATGTCTGGCGCACCAAACAGCTAGTTGCACTGGCCGATGGGGCTGTGGCCGAGGCGGCACTGGACGTTGGTCACATTGTTTCGGGTTCCCTTTCGGAACCTGTCTGCGAGCTGGAACTGGAACTGAAGCAGGGACCGGTTGCCCCGCTTTATGGTCTCGCGCTGCGGTTTGTCGAAGCCGCGCCGCTGTGGATCAGCGCCCAAAGCAAGGCAGCGCGCGGCTGGTCACTGCGCAATGGCGCGGACGGCGGTGCACTGAAATTGCCCAAAACAAGCATCGCAAAGAAAGCATCGGCTAGGGCTGGCCTGCAACAGATCATTGGCGCGTTGCTCAGCCATCTGACCGCAAACATCGCGCCCACACTGGCTGGCGACCCCGAGGCTCTGCGCCAGATGCGCGGCGCACTGCGGCAACTGCGGGCAGTGTTGGCACTGTTTCGCCCGCTGCTGGACAAGGGCGAAGTGGCCGGGCTTACCGGCCCGCTGCAGCGGTTTGCGCGGACATTTGGCGCAGCCCGCGACTGGGATGTGTTCTGCCTGCAAACCCTGCCTGCCGTCATGGCCGATTTGCCGCAACAGGACTGGACAGATCTGTCTGCCCTTGCCCGCGAAAACCGAGCGGCGGTTCACGCCGCCGTCCATAGCACGATTTGCGGCCCACACCTCACCCACCTGATCCTGACACTTGCCTTGTGGGCCGAAACCTTGGCCAATGGGCCGCAAACCCACCTGAGCGAACGCCTTTCAGACTTTGCGCCAAAGCGCTTGGACACTTTCGCCGCCCAAGCCAGACGGGCCGGGCGGCACCCGACGAAGCTGTCGATGCCGGCTCTGCATGATTTTCGAAAAGCGCTGGACAGACTGAACACAGCGATCCGGTTTCTGGGTGGCACCTATCCGGCGCAGTCAGTGGCGGCCTATCGCACATGCAGCGATGCCGTCCGCGATATCATCGGGGCCGCCAATGATGCTCAAGTGACCCGGGCGCTGGCAGATGAGCTTGCCCAAGATGCCAATTGCGCCAGGACAGCAACCGTCACCGCCCTTTGCACATGGGCAGACCGCCGTCAGGCCGATGCGCTGACCGGCCTGAAACCAGCAGCGCGCGATTTTGGCAAGGCGTCGGAATTCTGGCAAGTTTAAAGCGCATTCCAAAAAGTGCGAAGCGGTTCTTGGGATAAAATGCGCGTCAAGAAAAAAGATAAAGCGGCACTGCTGGTTCCTATCAAAAGCAAGCCGCTTTAACGGAAAAAATCGGCATCCTCGGGCAGCAGGTAAGGCTGGGCACGTTCGGAATTGATCTCGACCCCCATGCCGGGGCGGTCCCAGACGGTGATCATGCCGTTTTGCACGATCGGGTTTGGCAACCCGTCTACGATGTCATACCACCAGGCCGGGTTGCCGCTGGGATATTCAAAGGCGATGAAATTGGCGGGCAGTGTGGCACAGACCTGCACCAAAGCGGCCAGTCCCAGCAGGCCGTTGCCGGTGCCATGCGGGGCCATCAACACGCCATGCAGATGAGCGTATTCGGCGATCCATTTCAGTTCCGCAATGCCGCCCACATCGCAAGGGTCCGGGCCGATCACATCGACCGCCCGGCGTTCGATCAGCTCTTTGAAGTTCTGGCGCAGATAAATCTGCTCGCCGGTATGAATTGGGGTCGATGTGGCCTGCGTCAGGTCGCGGTAGACATCGGCATTGACGTAAGGCACGTAATCGCCGGTCAACATATCCTCTAGCCACATCAGGTTATAGGGCTCGACCGCGCGGGCAAAGCGGATCGCATCGGTTGGCATCCAGCCGGGGCCACAGTCAAGCGCCAGCGCCACCGTGTCGCCCAGCACCTCTTTCATCGCGGCGACACAGTCGATCATGTGACTAAGGCCGCGTTCGGTGATCAGGCCGCTGTCCATCGCGCCGTGAAAGGGGCTGGGGTCAGCCTCGCCATAGAAAAACCCCGGCACCTTTTTCTGTGCGGAATGGAATCCCACGCCTTGCTTGATGATCGTGAATCCCTCGGGCAGGGCCATCATGCGCTTGCAATCGGCGGCATAATGTTCGGGGTCTGATCCGCCCATCGGCACGCGCAGCGAGCCGTTATAGGTGCGCACCTTGTCGCGCACCTTGCCGCCCAACAGCTTATAGACCGGCAGCCCCGCCGCTTTGCCCGCGATGTCCCACAGCGCCATCTCGATGACGCTGACCGCCGACCCATAGGGCTTGAACGCGCCGCGTTGGCGGATCCGCAACATGACCCGTTCCACATCGGTGGGGTCCTGGCCGATCAGCGCCTCGCGCAGGTTCATGATATAGGGTTTGAGGTAGGGTTTATAGGCCTCGACCTCTCCATACCCGCTGATGCCCTCATCAGTGACGATGCGGACAATAGGGTTGGTGCCGATAACGGCACATTTCAAATCGGTGATTTTCAATTGAGTATCCTTTTACAGGCCGCAAAGCACCTTGATCCTGATCTCAGCCTAGAACCGCGCGGGTTGCCGAGTCAACTTGCAGCAAATGCCGCGCTAGCGAATAACCACATTGCAATTGCAGCAATACTTTCTGCAATTGCATCTTTGTAGTGCCCCCACCGGATGGATGTTGACAGATTTCAATTCTTTCCATTAGCTTGGGCGCAGCAGACTTTAAGATCCGCACACCTATCATTTGAAAATCGGGAGGAACCTAAAATGAACGACTCATCGGGTCGCGTTACTGGTCGCTTGTTTTCTGGATTGAGTATGTTGAAAAGTGCCACTGCCATGGCGATGGCAGCCGGGCTTGTCTTGTCGCCTCTGCCGGTTCTGGCGCAAAGCGTGGACCTGTCGCAATGGTCGCCCGAGTATATCCGCAGCATCGCCGGCACCATCGAAGTGGACACCGCCGCCCATTGCGCCGATGTCGTGCCGCTGGACTATGCGGGCCGGGTCTCGGTCTGGTGGACCGGCCCGAACGATGCCTCGCCCGAGATCGAGCGTCGGATCAATGATGAATTCTGGGCCGCATGGGCTGCGACCTATCCCAATATTGTGACTGACGCGCAGAACATCGCCTACAATGACCTGCTGGACAAACTGCGCACCTCGCTGCTGGGCAATGCCGGGCCTGCGGTTGTGCGTTTGCAGATTTTGGGTGGGGTCGAATTTGGCGCCAAGGGCTATCTGCAGGAACTGGTCCCCGAAGATGTGGGCTACGAGAGCGCGAATTTCTGGCCCGGCGCGCTGAAGTCAGTGAACTATGGCGGCGCGTCCTATGGCATTCCGACCAATAACGAAACCATGGCCTTTATCTGGAACGCCAAGATTTTCGAAGATGCCGGTCTGGACGGGGAAAACCCGCCTGCCACATGGGATGATGTGGTGGCCTATTCTGCCCAGATTCACGAACGGTTGGGGATTGCGGGCTATGGTCTGGTGGCCAAGCAGAATGCCGGCAACACCCCGTTCCGGTTCATGCCGACACTATGGGCCTTTGGCGGCTCGGCCTTGGATGAAACCTCTGACGCGCCGACCTATGATACGGTTGGCTTGAACAGCCCGGGGTCAATTGCGGCACTGCAGGCGGCCTATGACATGTATGTGCGCGATGGATCGGTGCCCGTGTCGGCCCTGACCAATACGCAGGCCGAAAACCAGGCGCCGTTCATCGCAGGTCAACTGGCGATGATGATCGCGCATCCGTCTGAATATGCAAAAATGGTCGATCTTGCGGCTGCGGCAACCGGGGCGGATCAGGAAGTGGCCAATGAGGTCGTCGCCAATATGCGTTACGGTCTGATCCCAGAAGGCCCGGCGCGGCGTGCCGTGGTGTTCGGCGGCTCTAACATCCATATCGTGCAAGACGAATATGTGGATGGGGGCTTGGATGAAATGGCGGCCAAGGCGCTGATCTGTTTCTGGACCAGCCCGGAATGGTCGACCAAACTCGCCTGGACCGGGTCTAATCCGGGCAATCTGGAGGGGTTCCGCACCGAATGGATGGCCGAGCGGCTCGACACAATCAAGTTTCTGGATGTCACCACTTCGATGCTGCCCAACGGCATCCCGTTCCCGGTGATCCCCGAAGCACCCGAAATCATGAACATCATCGTGCCGGACATGCTGCAGAATGCGCTGACCGGGGCGATGACGGTCGAGGAGGCTGCCAATGATGCGGCGGCCAAGGTCGAAGCGTTGTTGGGCGGGCTGTAGGGGCACTTTCCGGCACAGAACCGGCGGCAATCGCGCCGCCGGTTGATTTTTGTGATCACAAAGGATGGGGCGGTGAGCATCAGGACCGGGCACAAGACCGTGACCGCCACGCCGGGTCTGCAATCGCAGCGGACCAGCCTGTTACAGCAGATATTCACCAAGCGCGCCGACTATCTGTATGTGCTGCCAGCGCTGATCGTCATGCTGATCGTCATCGCTTATCCGATCTATTACACGATCGAGTTGAGTTTCTACAAAACCCCCGGCAATCTGCAGATGAAAGACAAGATATTTGTCGGGTTTGAGAATTATGTGACAATCCTGACGAGTGAATCATTCCGGGATGTCACGATCAATACGGTGATCTGGACAGTTGCATCGACCTTGATTGCGTTTTTTCTGGGTGTTTGCGCCGCTTTGGCGCTGCACCGCGAATTCGCCGGTCGGGGGATTTTGCGCGCCTTACTGCTGATCCCTTATGTGATCAGTGCTGTTGCCGCCTCCTATGTCTGGAAATGGCTGTATCATTCTGATTACGGCGTGATTGGCGCCCTGTCGGTGCAGTTCGGGTTTACCGAAGAGCCGATCAATTTCATCGACAATATCCACACCGTCCTGCCGTCCCTGATCGTGGTCAATATCTGGCGCGAGTTTTCCTTTGCGATGATCATGATCATGGCCGGATTACAGACTGTGCCCGATCAGTTGCTGCGCGCCGCACAGGTGGACGGGGCCAATACCTGGCAGCGGTTCTGGCATATCACCGTGCCGCATCTGTCCGGCGTGTCGATGGTCACTTTGCTGTTGCTGATGGTCGCGAATTTCAATTCCTTCATCATTCCCTGGGTCATGACCGGCGGTGGACCTGCCGGGGCGTCGGATATCTGGATCACCCAGATCTATCAGATCGCCTTTGGCCGTCAGCGCTGGGGACTGGCCTCGGCCTATGCGGTGATCTTGTTCATCGTGCTGATGACGCTGGGGTATTTCTATGTCAAAGCCCTGACGCGTGGAGATGAGGCGCGGGCCGGATGACAGGCATGACCGCACCCCGTCGGAAAACCCGCAAACCGATTGACGGCTGGCGCTGGGCTGGGCGGATATTTCTGTTTTTCCTGCTGCTCTTTACCTTGGTTCCGATGATCTGGATGGTCCTCACTTCGGTCAAGTCGCAATTCGCGGCCATGCAATACCCGCCGCAATGGTGGCCCGCCGAGCCGACATTGGCCAATTACCGCAAGCTGCTCGACCCGACCAATCCGGTCGGCCATGATTTCCTGATCTATTTCTGGAACAGCCTCTATGTGTCGGTCGCCACCACAATTCTGGGGGTCGCCGTCGCCGTGCCTGCTGCTTATGCGTTTTCGCGGTTCCGGTTTCCCGGTCGGACATTCCTGTTCTTCGCCGTCCTGTTGCGCAATATGTTCCCGGCAGTCGTGTTCCTGATGCCGCTGTTCCTGCTGATGCGCTGGATGGGGCTGGTGGGCAGTCACTATTCGCTGATCCTGACCTATCTGACCTTCGGCCTGCCGCTGTCGATCTGGCTGCTCAAGGGGTTTTACGACAATATTCCGATCCAGTTGGAACAGGCCGCGCGAATTGACGGTGCGACCCGGTTTCAGGCGTTCATCCTGATTGTCCTGCCGCTATCCACGCCGGGGATCATTGCCACCGCGATCTTTTCCTTCATCGGCGCGTGGAATGAATATGTCTATGCGGCGACATTCATCAACAACAAGGAAAGGCTGACATTGCCAGTTGGCATTCAGCGGTTCTTTTCCGAATATGCGACCGATTGGCCCGGCCTGATGGCCGCCACATTCCTGATGAGCGTGCCGGTCGTCGTGCTGTTTCTGGTGCTGCAAAAGTATTTCGTGCGCGCCCTGACCGAAGGGGCGGTGAAATCTTGAACACCTTGGGGAAAGACTGAATGGCGCAGGTCAGTTTGCACAATGTCTTTAAGATGTATGGCACCGTTCGTGCCGTCGACGACGTGTCCTTTAC
>JANOMH010000122.1:0-3099 GCA_031420215.1 Rhodobacterales bacterium
CCGCTAAGTGACTGATATCCGGGTTAAAATTTGCGGGCTGCGCGATGCGGCAATGGTGGCGGCTGCTGCAAATGCCGGGGCGGCCTATATCGGACTGATGTTTTTCGCCAAATCCCCGCGCAATGTCAGCCTGGCGCAAGCCCGTGAATTGGCCTTGTCAGTGCCGCTTGGTATCGCCAAAGTCGCCGTGGTGGTGGATGCCGATGATCCGACACTTGACGCCATTTTGGCGCAGGTTCCGATCGACATGCTGCAACTGCACGGCCATGAAACCCCGGCCCGGGTTGTGGCAGTCAAAGCCCGTTTCGGCCTGCCGGTGATGAAGGTCGTAGGTGTGGCAGATGCTGCCGATCTGGCCGCTTTGGACGATTTTTCTCAAGTCGCCGATCAGATTCTGGTCGAAACCAAGCCCGCCAAAAACGCCGTTTTGCCGGGTGGCAACGGGTTGCCCTTTGACTGGCGGCTGATTGCTGGCCGGCGCTGGCAGGTGCCGTGGATGCTGGCGGGTGGGCTGACGGCTGGCAATGTTGCCGAGGCTATCCGACTAACCGGGGCGCGGCAGGTCGATGTGTCGTCGGGCGTGGAATCCGCACCCGGGGTCAAGGATGCCGGGCGGATCCACGATTTTGTGGCGGCAACGAAGGGTTTGGATCGCGATTTGCGCCGCATGTAAACCGGGCATTAACCAAATCTCCGGAAAATCGGGTCATGAACACTCTTCCAGCCTGCATCACGCCCGACCAATGGTTGCGTCAGCTTTTCAGCGCCAAAGCTGCCATTGATGGCGGCGTGATCCGCCGACAAGTGCGAGACGTGGAGAAAATACTTGGGCGTAGTTCGTTTGAAGCCGAGGTCCGGCGGCGTGGCTTCCGCATGGTCGAGAATGCGGGGCAGTATATTATTTTTTGCAACCGGGAACCTGTACGCATTGTGGTTTGAGGCGGGTCCAAATTCCTTGGAAGGAATTTGCCAAAACTCTTGGAAGAGTTTTGGTCTCAACTGTATCGCCGAATTTCTCGTGAAAGTTCATTTGCCGATCCTTGCTGCAGGCGGGGGAGGGCGCTAGACGGTATGCGCAGACAGCCGGGGGAAAACGCCATGCCAGACGACCTGATCAACAGCTTCATGACCGGCCCTGATGAAAACGGCCGCTTTGGCCAGTTTGGTGGGCGGTTCGTCTCTGAAACCCTGATGCCGCTGATCCTGCGGCTTGAGGCCGAATATGAAACAGCCAAGACCGACCCGACATTCTGGGCCGAGATGCAGGATCTCTGGACCCATTACGTCGGCCGCCCCAGCCCGCTGTATTACGCCGACCGGCTGACCCAGCATCTGGGCGGGGCCAAGGTCTATATGAAGCGCGACGAGCTGAACCATACCGGCGCGCACAAGATCAACAATGTGCTGGGCCAGATCATCCTGGCCCGCCGCATGGGCAAGGAACGGATCATTGCCGAAACCGGGGCGGGGCAGCACGGGGTTGCCACGGCGACCGTCTGCGCCAAGTTCGGGCTGAAATGTGTGGTCTACATGGGGGCGCATGATGTCGAACGGCAGGCCCCTAACGTATTCCGGATGCGCCTGTTGGGGGCAGAGGTCATTCCGGTGACCAGCGGCCGTGGCACGCTGAAGGATGCGATGAACGACGCCTTGCGCGATTGGGTCACCAATGTGCGCGACACCTTTTATTGCATCGGCACCGTCGCTGGCCCGCATCCCTACCCTGCGATGGTCCGCGATTTTCAGTCGATCATCGGCAAAGAGGCTAAGGAGCAGATGCAATTGGCCGAGGGCCGCCTGCCCGATACGCTGATCGCGGCCATCGGCGGTGGATCGAACGCCATGGGCTTGTTTTTCCCGTTCCTGGATGACCCAAGCGTGAACATTATCGGGGTCGAAGCCGGGGGCAAAGGTGTCGATGACCGGATGCAGCATTGCGCATCCCTGACCGGCGGCAGGCCCGGTGTGCTGCATGGCAACCGGACCTATCTGTTGCAGGATGATGACGGGCAGATTCTGGAAGGGTTTTCGATCAGCGCCGGCCTCGATTATCCCGGCATTGGCCCAGAGCATTCCTGGCTGCATGATATCGGCCGGGCGAAATATGTGTCGATCACCGATGCCGAGGCGTTGGAGGCGTTCCAATTGTCCTGCAAGCTGGAGGGGATCATTCCGGCGCTGGAGCCATCCCACGCGCTGGCCCATGTGATGAAGATCGCGCCGGGCTTGCCCAAAGATCACCTGATCATCATGAATATGTGTGGGCGCGGCGACAAAGACATCTTTACCGTCGCCAAGCACCTGGGCTTTGACATGAAGATTTGATCCAGGGTCGGACCATTGCCGCACATCCCTGTGCAAATTGTCGGACTTTGGTCTGTTACGTTTGGCCGCCGTTTCATGGGAATGATCTGCAATGGTGTCGCATAACTGCTGAATTTTGGCCGCAATTGGCTTTTATCAGCGCAAGTGTTCCGCCGTTCAGATCATCTCCGCCTATGAAAGGCCCACCCCATGAAGAAATTCTTGCTGACCACCACCGCAGTAATCGGCCTCATCGCGAGTGCTGCCGCGGCTACCCCCTTCACCGATCAGGTCGTTTCCGGCCTGCAGGCCCAGGGCTTTGACCGGATCGAAATCGTCCAGGGCACCACACAACTGAAAGTCGAAGCGATCCGTGGAACCACCAAGGTTGAGATCATTTATGATCTGGCAACCGGTGCTGTCCTGAAACAGGAAACTGAAACGGTAGTTGCCGGCGACGACACCACCCCGGGAATCGAGATTGACACCGAAGATGGCGATTTTATCGAAGTGACGGGCGATGACAGCACCGATGACAGTGTTGACGACAGTGTCGAGGATGCGGCAGAGGCGGCTGACGAGGCCGAAGATGCCGCTGCAGAGGCGACTGACGAGGCCGAAGATGCCGCTGCAGAGGCCGAAGATGCCGCTGACGAGGCCGAAGATGCCGTTGACGAGGCGGCTGACGACGCCGAAGATGCCGCTGACGAGGCGGCTGACGAGGCCGAAGATGCCGCTGACGAGGCCGAAGATGCCGCTGCAGAGGCTGCTGACGACGCCGAAGATGCCGCTGAC
>JANOMH010000123.1:0-8570 GCA_031420215.1 Rhodobacterales bacterium
AACGGGTCATAGGGCGACTCTGACCGTTTGGTGAACCCCGACAGCCCGTCCTTCATCCGCAACGTCCTGATCCGGTCACGCCGCCCGGTCAGGATCTTATGCGGGTAACATTGGTGGCCCACGTCCCAGATAATCTTGTCCCGGGGGGCGTCGAATACAGCATGCAGCGCGACAGTCAGTTCGACCACACCCAGACCAGCGCCCAAGTGACCGCCCGTTACCGATACAGCCGAAATCGTCTCGGCCCGGACCTCATCGGCCAGCCGGCGCAATTCATTGTCGGTCATCCCCTTCATGTCCGCAGGGAAATGGATGCGGTCGAGCAGGGGGGGCATCGGGCGATCTGTCATGTCCTGGCTTTCATGTCTTGCGGGTCAAAACGAACCGCGCGGCGGCACGCAGGGTTTCAGCCTTGTCTCCATAGACCGCTAAAGCATCGCAGGCCTCGGCAATCAAATTCCCGGCGCGGCGCTTTGCCTCATCCAGCCCAAGCAGGGAAACAAATGTGGCTTTGCCAGCACCCGCATCCTTGCCAACGGCTTTGCCCAAGGCAGCAGCGTCGCCGGTAACATCAAGAACATCATCGGAAATCTGAAACGCCAGACCCAGACTGTCGCCATAGGTTTTCAGCGGCCCTGTATCGGCCCCGGCCATCCGGGCCCCCGCCGTGGCTGACCAGGTGATCAGGGCCCCGGTTTTGCCCGCCTGCAAAGTGACGATCTGATCAAGGGTGAGCGGCTTTGCAGCCGTTTCGGCAGCAATATCAGCCGCCTGACCGCCGACCATGCCGCGCAACCCCGCCGCTTGGGCCAGCGCAAGGACCAGGTCCAGCCGGGCCCGATCCGAACAGCCAGTTTGGGCGGTCAGTTCAAAAGCAAGGCTTTGCAAAGCATCGCCCGTCAGCACCGCAGTCGCCTCGTCCCACTTGCGGTGCACTGTGGGCAGACCCCGGCGCAGGTCGTCATCATCCATGCAAGGCAGGTCGTCGTGGACAAGTGAATAGGCGTGCAGGCATTCGATGGCTGCGGCGGCAGGGGCGGCAGCCGGGGGGCTGATCCCATGCAGCCGGGCGGATTCCAGCACCAGAAACCCGCGCAGCCCTTTGCCACCCGTCACCGCGTAACGCATAGCGGCGGCAAGGTCGCCGGGTTCGGACCCAATGGCACGATCAATCACTGCGGCGACGGCTGACTGTGCCGCCACCAAGGCCGCGTCGAATGGCATTACTGCGGGTCCAGCGGCACTGTTCCAGTGGGCATGCCACCTTCGCCCAGGGTAATCTTGGCGACCTTTTCCTCGGCCTCGGCCAGCTTTTTCTCGCACCGGGCGCGCAGGGCGGCGCCGCGTTCATACAGGGCGATGGACTCGTCCAAAGCGACATCGCCGCGTTCCAGCTTGGCGACGACACCCTCAAGCTCGCGGATCGCATCCTCGAAGGTCATCTGGTCCACAGCGGTCATGCGCCTCTCTCCCTTAATACAGTCACATGGGCGGCGGCTGATGCGCCCAAGGCCTGCAAATCATACCCGCCTTCCAGAGCAGATACCACGCGGCCCTGACAGTGTTTATCCGCCAGATCACAGAGCCGTCCGGTGACCCAGGCGAAATCGTCGGTTTGCAGGTTCAGCCCGGCCAGAGGATCAGCCTGATGGGCATCAAATCCGGCGGATATCAACAGGAGTGCGGGGGCAAATGCATCAAGCCGGGGGAATACATCGCGTTCGTAAATGTCGCGGAACGCCTTTGACCCGGTGCCCGGCTTTAGCGGCACATTCATCACCGTGCCATGGGGGCCGGTGTCATGTGCCGCACCGGTGCCGGGCCAGAGCGGCATCTGGTGCGACGAGATAAACAAGATGCGCGCGTCATCCTCGACCAGTGCCTGTGTCCCGTTGCCGTGATGCACGTCGAAATCGACGATGGCGACGCGGGCTAGCCCATGGTGATCCAGCGCATGTTTCGCCCCGATGGCCACATTGCCGAAAAGGCAAAAGCCCATCGCAGTCTCTTGTTCGGCATGATGTCCCGGTGGGCGGATGGCGGCAAAGGCATTGGTCGCCTCGCCGCCCAAGACCATATCCACGGCGCGAACCACCGCACCAACGGCGCGATAGGCAGCGGCAAGACTGCCCGCAGACATATGCGTATCGGCATCAAGCGACACCCAGCCACTGTCAGGCGCGGCCTTGCGGATCGCGGCGATATAGCCGGGTGGATGGACGCGCAGCAGGTCATCTTCGGCGGCAAGGGGCGCTTTGACCTGCAAAAGGTCCATCCCCGACAATGCCCCCATTACCGCATCCAGCCGGGCCACCTGTTCAGGGTGGCCGGGTGGGGTGACGTGGTTCAAACATTCGGCATGTGTGATCAGCGCAGTTGTCATGTATCCAAGGAACAGAAATACTGCGCCCAACACAAGTGAGGTTTTTTCATGCGCCTGATCCATATTTCCGGGCTGTTGCTTTTGGCCAGCCCTGCTTTGGGTCAGGATGTGTTGGGAGTGGTCAAATCCGATCTGGATAGCAGCGGCGCGCCCGAGGTTTTTACGCTGCTTGATACCGGCAATGGCACGGCCGATCTGCAAATCGACGACACAGCGATGGGCACCGTGTTTGCCGCCGATATTGCCTGGGTTGGCGGGGTAGGGCAGACGCCCAGTATCGCCTTGGCTGACAACGGGTCGGTGCAGGTGAGGTCGATGAACGATTCGGTCGGGCGGGATCGCTGGACCCTGACCCTGACCATTGCCTACCGGAATGATGCCTACCGGGTGGCAGGTTATACCTATGCTTGGCATGACACACTGGACCTTGCCGCCAACGGGGTCTGCGATGTGAACCTGCTGACCGGCGACGGCGAAGTGTCGTTGCATGGCGGACCGAAAAAGCAGTTTACCCAATCCTTGCCGGCGCTTCCGGTCACCGACTGGACTGACATGACCATCAACCTGCCACCCGACGCCTGCCAGTAGGCCGGGCTTTATCTGGCAGTTTCATTAACCTTTCCGTAATCGAATCACGGCACGGTTGAACCCATGACACCCCGCCCCGACTTTGCCGAAGCGATGCTGCCCTTTCTCGACCCCGGCCTGATGGACCGGGACGAGGTGCAGATTTTCCCTGCCTTGCCTACCGGCAAACTGCCGTCCTACATCGCCGATCACCGCAAACGGCTGCGGGATCGGTTCAGCAGCGGCGGGGCGGCAGCTTTGCCTGACTACGAACTGCTGGAACTCGTGCTGTTCCGGGCCATTCCCCGGCAGGACGTGAAACCCATCGCCCATGCGCTGATTGCGGCTTTTGGCGATTTCAACCGGGTCCTGTCGGCGCAACCACACCAGTTGATGCAAGTCAGCGGCATTGGTGAGGCCATAGTGACCGAGTTAAAAATAGTCGAGGCCGCAGCCCACCGCATGGCCCGCGCCCGCATTCTGCAACGGCATGTGGTGTCAAGCTGGGACGCGCTGCTGGACTATTGCCACACGGTCATGGCGCACCGTGAAACCGAACAATTCCGCATCCTGTATCTGGACCGCAAGAATGTGATCATCGCCGACGAGGAACAGGCCAAAGGCACCGTCGATCATGTGCCCGTCTACCCGCGCGAGGTGGTCAAACGGGCGCTGGAACTGAACGCTTCGGCGCTGATCCTGGTCCATAACCATCCACGGGCGACCCGACCCCTTCGGAAAGTGACATCGCGATGACCGCACAGATTGATGCAGCGGCCAAGGCACTGGGGTTAACAGTACATGACCATCTGATCATCGGGAAATCGCGCGAACTCAGCTTTCGGGCCAAGGGGCTGCTATAAATCAGACCGCGCCCATAACTCGACCCGCCGGTTGGTCTGCTGGCCCCAGATCGTGTCATCGCAGCCCATCGGCAGTGCCTCGCCAAAGGCTTCGGTCCCCAGCCCCACATTGTCCGGCAAAACGCCGCCCAACACGGCCAGCAATTCCCGTTTGACGGCTTCGGACCGCGCCGAGCTCAGATCGCGGTTGGCCAGCGCTGGACCGCGCCCATCGCTAAAGCCTATCAGCATCAGAGATTGCCCGGCATAGCGCCCGTCGCGAATCGCTTGCGCCAGATGCAGCAGGTTCGACCGCGATGGCGCATCCAGCCGGGTCGATCCGGGATTGAACCGAAACGTCGGTGACAACCGAACCTGCGGGCGCAAAACCCGCACCATCCGCTGCAGCTCGCCTAGGGTCACATCCGACCCCGCGGCAGTGATCGCCGCCGCAAACCTGTCGCCCTGGGCATCCAGTGGGATCGGCACCGATTCGTGCCCCAGCACGCCAGCCCGGCGCAAGATCAACTGCGCTTCGGAGCTGCGCAGCCATGTGATGAAATCGGCCCCAAGCGGGGTGAGCCGCCGCATTGGCCGATAGATGAACAAGGGCAGGGTCAGAGGATAATCCTGGGTGCGGATCGTGTCGGGGCGCAACGGGGCGGACAGCCCACAACGGCCACGCAAGATCAGCGGTTGCGCATCACCAAATGTGCCAAAGGCCAACACGCCCAAAGCATTCGGATCGGCCAGAACCGCCGCCAAAAGGGCCGCATCCGTGGCATGGCGGACCACATTGGGGGCCAAAACCCTGCCACTGGCGGTCAAAAGCAGGTCCACAAAGCCCTGCGCCACGCCCGAGGAGTCTGACCCCAGATGCAGCGCGATGGGGGCATCAGCGCCGCCCAAATCCGCCCAATGCGTCACCTCGCCCGAAAACACCCGAGCCAGTTCTTCCAATGATATGGCCCGGACCGATTGCCCCGGTGCAGTCACCGGAACCGCCGCATCCAGCGCGATTATGTCGCTGCGGCCCGGCGCGTCCAGCCGGCCCAATCCGGCATCGTGGGCCAATTCCAACTCGGTCGTGGTCAACGCCCGTGTGGTCAAAGCGATATCCGCCTCGTTCGCCAGCAGGTCGGCCAGCCCTTCGGCGCTGGTGGTCAAGTGGAATGAAAACTGGCCGATGTCCGCCGATCCGGCTGCGTCACGCAGGCTATAGGCAAACAGACCGGGCCCCAAATCCACCCGGTCAAGCGACCAATCCCGTTCCCGCGCGAATCCTTCGATCAGCGGGGCAAGGATCACTTCGCCCAGTTGCGGCGCGCCGGAAAACCGGATTGTGGGCACAAAATCTGTGGCATCAGGGCAATCGGCCCCCTCGCAGCGCAGCTTGCCGTAGTCGAGTGTCAGTTCACCGACCGTGGTCCCGATCCGGATGAATTCCCCATCAAAACCAAGCAGTTCGCCGCTGACGAACGGGATATCCGGCGCGTCGGCAGTATAGAGATTCAAGTCTTCGGCCAGAGCCGAGGTCACAAAAAACCAACATGCGGCAGAGGCCGCCGCATGTGTGAAAACTGTCCGAATTCCCGGTCTGTTTGGCGTCATCGCGCCGCGAGTGTCAGGTCTTGGAACATATTATTCAACACCAGAAATTCTCCGACCGCGTCACAGGTCGGCATGGTCATGGTCAGGTCGACCACCGCGTTGTCCGTGCCCGGCACAATCTGGATCGATTGGGCGGTCACATCGCGGCCACAGTTCGCCGCCGTCACCTCGGCCTCGACCGACAGGTCAATCGTGCCGTCATGCAATGCAGAGCCGGTCGGGAATGTGTAAACCTCGGCAATCAGGGCCGTCTCGGCGCTGTCATCGCCCAGTCGGGTCATGAATCCGCCGGTGCCTGCGAGGGCTACAGCGGCATCGCGGGCCGCACCGGCCCAAACGTGGCCGTCGTCAGTATTAGCGGCGCCAAATTCCAACGCATGCAATTCCATCCCGCCCTGACCTTGCCATTGCAAGACGGCCCGGTCAAAATTGGCCAGATCGGGCACTGTGATCGACACAGCAGCCCCCGTACCGCCGCTGAATTCCGCAACAAAAACCGAAACTGCGGTCAAGGCGGGCACAGTAACGCTGGCAAAACCTGCGGCATCGGTAACGACGGTGAACATCATGCCCTGATGGTGGATGACCACGGCGGCATCAGGCGAACAGGGCGCGCTCAGGGTCAATTCGACCATCGCAGCGGCGCCAAGAGTAGCCGTCAGGCCTGGGTCACAGACCGGTTCCAGTGCGACCGGCTCAGAGGGCGCTATGGGCAACACTTCGGGCAAAATGTCGGCCATGACTTCGCCTGCTTCAACTGCAGCCAACTCAATCTGATCAGGTGTAAATGCCGGGCTCTGTGTATCAACGGGCATGTTGACGGCGATTTGAACCGGGGCCGGTATCGCGGCCATTGGGGCGACAAGGGCAGGCATCGCAGGTTCAGCAGTCAGCGCTATCGCTGGCACAATTATTGCGGCGGTCTCTGTCGGAAGGCTGTCAGCCTGCTCCTGCGGCATCGCCACGATCAGGGGCTCGCTCTGCACCGCAGGGGTTTGTGCCTCGTCCGTGAACCGCCCGGCCAATGCATCGCCATTCTGCATCACAAAACCAATGCCAAGCGCCACAGAGAATGTGCCACCTGCCATGACAATCTGTTTCGCGCGGGACATGACGTGCTTCCTCCATTAAGGATTTGAAAGCACTTTTGCGCCTTAGCATGGTTTAAGCGGGACCGTGTTGAGGATTATTCACGGCCAGAATGCGGCATCAAAGGGGCAGACGCCCTTGTAGCCCCTTCCTAAAACGCCCCATGGCAGTGTTTGAACTTCTTTCCAGAGCCGCATGGGCAGACGTCATTGCGCCCCGGATTGCCCCAGGTCGCCTGATCGGCTTCGACGAATCCTTGGCGTGGCACACCCGGAACAACAGCCTCTGCGGCAGCAACTGCAACCGGGGCCATAGCAGCAGGGGCGACAGCGGGTGCAATCGCCACTGGTGCTGTTGCCGCCTGTGTCCGGCGTTGCTGTTCAGCCATCTGCGCCACCATCGCCTGCTGCTCCTCCTGGCTCATCGGCCGGATTTGTGACAGTTTCTGAGTGACATCGGTGCGCAGGCTATCCAATAGCCCTTCGAACAACTGAAAACTTTCGGTCTTGTATTCATTCAGCGGGTCGCGTTGCGCATAGCCCCGGAATCCCACGACCGACCGCAGATGTTCCAGCGTCAGCAGATGTTCGCGCCATTTGCCGTCAATGGTTTGCAGCAAAATCTGTTTTTCGATGTTGCGCATTGTATCGGGGCCAAAAGCGGCGGTCTTTTCGACCATCAGCTTGTCAGAGGCTTCCACCAGCCGGGTTTGCATATCGGCCTGATCGACGCCCTCTTCTGCCGCCCATTTCATGACTGGCTCATTCAGACCAAGCTGTTGAATTGTGGCTGCATAAAGCCCCTGTGCGTCCCATTGGTCGGCATAGCTGCGGGCTGGCAGATATTCATCGACCAGATCCTCGATCACCTGATGGCGCATGTCCATGACGACATCCGACAGATCTTTGGCTTCCATAATTTCGCGGCGTTGGCCAAAGATCACTTTGCGCTGATCGTTCATCACGTCGTCGAATTTCAACAGCTGCTTGCGAATGTCGAAATTGCGGCCCTCGACCTTGGCCTGCGCCCGTTCCAGCGATTTGTTGACCCAGGGGTGAATAATCGCTTCGCCTTCTTTCATGCCAAGGGACGACAGGACTTTGTCCAGCCGTTCCGACCCAAAGATTCGCATCAGGTCATCTTCCAAACTCAGGAAAAACGACGATCGGCCCGGGTCGCCTTGCCGCCCGGAACGTCCGCGCAACTGGTTGTCGATCCGACGCGATTCGTGGCGTTCAGTGGCCAAAACGAACAAGCCCCCGGCCTCTTTGACCTTTTCCTTTTCCTCGGCATGTTCTGCCTCGATCTGGGCCCGCAATTCATCGGGATGGACGGATGGGTCGGCCACAATCGCCTGCAAAACCCGCAGTTCGACATTGCCACCCAGCTGAATATCGGTGCCCCGGCCCGCCATGTTGGTGGCGATGGTCACGGCGCCGAACTTGCCCGCATCGGCGACGATCTGCGCCTCTTGTTCATGTTGGCGGGCGTTCAGAACATTGTGGGGAATGCCTTCGGATTTCAGCAGCGCACTCAGGGATTCGGATTTCTCAATCGACGTGGTGCCCACCAGAATCGGCGTGCCCTTGGCGTTCGCCTCTTTGATGGCTTTGACCACGCCTTCGTATTTCTCGCGCGCGGTGCGATAGACCTGATCATGCTCGTCTTTGCGGGCGACCGGCCGGTTGGTCGGCACTTCAACCACACCTAGCCCATAAATCTCCATGAATTCATCGGCTTCGGTCAGGGCGGTGCCGGTCATGCCGGACAGTTTGTCATACAGGCGAAAGTAATTCTGGAAAGTGACTGAGGCCAAGGTCACGTTCTCAGGCTGGATTTTCGCCCCTTCTTTGGCCTCGATCGCCTGATGCAAACCGTCCGACAGGCGGCGGCCAACCATCATCCGACCAGTGAATTCGTCGATCAACACGACATTTCCATCACGGACGATGTAATCCTTGTCCTTGGAAAACAGCTTATGCGCGCGCAGGCCCTGATTGATGTGATGCACAATGGTCGTGCTTTCAGGGTCATACAAAGACTGCCCTTCGGGCAAAAGCCCAAGGATACCAAGCCGG
>JANOMH010000124.1:0-2506 GCA_031420215.1 Rhodobacterales bacterium
GGACACGCTGGAGATCAGGGCAATCGAGGTGACCGGTAGCCGGGTCGGCGATGCGCCCATGCTGCCCGAGTTGCTCAACCAGATTCCCGCAGATCAGGCCATCGGCAAGGTAAGTGCTGACGGGGCCTATGATACGCGGGGTTGCCACGCCGCCATCGCTGCACGCAGCGCCTGCGCCGTCATACCAGCGCGCAAGAACGCGCGGCCATGGCTGGAGACAACGCCGGGCGCTGAGGCCAGGAACGAAACTGTCCGCGCCACCCGCCGCCTTGGCCGCACCATCTGGCGGCGCTGGAGCGGCTATCACCGACGAAGCCTGGTCGAGACCAAAATGCGATGCTTCAAGCTGCTGGGTGAGCGTGTCATGGCACGCAACTTCGACAGACAGGCCGCAGAGCTTCAGATCAGCGCGGCAATCCTCAACCGCTTCACGGCACTCGGAACCCCGCAAACGCAGCGCGTGGGATGAGTCCGCTCAAGGCAAGGGGAAACTCGACCTCACCCCGATTTGTGCAACAGAGCCGCTCTTGGTCGTCGATTTGCAGACCGACCTGATCGGGATCGAGGCCTCCCGCATCGTGGCCCCTCTGCGCGAGGCCGGGCGGTACGTGGCCTTTCCTGGTCTGACCCCGAGGGTCGAGGTTGACGGGCAAAGCTGGATCGTCCGGGTTCAGGAACTGGCGGCGGTCCCGGCTGCGGAGCTGCGCAATCCTGTGGGATCGCTGGCGGGGCAGCGCGACGCGTTGAAACGCGCGCTGGATATCCTGATCGACGGTGTCTGACGCGGGCAAAACAGGCATGGCCACGAGCGTAACTTTTAATGTCCGATAATGCAATCTTTTCGGACATGAAGACGTTGCCATTGGTGCGGCGCTCATCACGCCTTTCGCTGGCACTAAGCGCCGCGACGGCGTAGGCTCACGCCATGAGGAAACCCCGGATCCAGCCCACAGTGGCCCTGCCGAAGCCTCCCCCCCCTCCCGGGCTGGATCCTGTCCGGGCCTGCGGAAACCCTTGACTCTGCGGCGTTCCGGTCCGGAGCCGCGCTGGCGCATCTGACCTTTGTGACCACCGCCGCAGATCTGCCGCAAGCCTTGTGGCGCGACCGGCTGGCGCTGGCGGCGGCCGAGGTCTGCGTGGGTTTTGCGGCGCGGCGCGAAGGTGCGAGTGCTTTGCGCGACGCACTGCATCTGACGCGACCCGGCGACGATCCCGGCCCCGCGGGAAAGGTCCTGCGGCAATGGTCGCAGGCTGTGACGCGCCCGATCTCGGGGACGGGGCTTGCCAAGGCGCTGGACAGGGTCGCGCCTGAGCAGATCGCCCTGTGCATTGATGCAATGGGGCCAACGCCGGTGGACCGGGCGGCACAGGTCATCGAAGCCGTGCTGACCGACAACCCGCGCGCCGAAACGGCCGCCCTGATCCTGGCCGATGCCGTGCTGTCGAAGGCGCTGGGTCAGGCACATGTCCTGCCGCTTATGTCGCTGGCCCTGAAGACGCGGGACATGGCGCGCTCGGGCGATGACCTGCGGCTGGCCTGTCACCATGCGCTGGTAACGGCGGCCGGGCTTGCGGTGAGCCTGGCCGCCGAACTTGCCCGCAAGGCCGGGCGACTGCGCGCGGTGGCCCCGATTCTGCGGGCAAAGGGCGCGGATCAGGCCATCGCCCTGTTCCTTGCCCGCGATGCGCTGGCCCCTTCGGCCCTGACGGCCTTCATGTCCGACCGTGCCGCGCGAAGGCTCTGTGACAGGCTGGTCGATCTGGGTGTCCTGCGGGAGCTGGCCGGGCGGAATACATTCCGCCTTTACGGGCTGTGAGCATGGCCAGCGAAAGTGGGAACCGGTTTCGCGGTTCGGCCATGCGGCCAGACAAGGTGACGATGGCAGGGCGCGCGGAACCGGAGCTTGACCGCGAACTGTCGGGTCTGCCACCCGATCTGCGCTGGCGCGAATGGCTGCGGCGGATCGAGGCGGTGCTTTTTGCCTCCGCCACGCCGGTGGCGCGGGACGATCTTGCGCGGGTCGTGGGGCAGGGGGTTTCAGTCGACCTGCTGGTCGAGGACTTGGTGGTTGAACTGGAGGGCCGTCCCTATGAGGTCGCGCGCGTCGCCGCGGGCTGGATGCGGCGCACCAAGGCGGCCTATGCCCAGGCGATCAGGGCCGCTGCTGACGTGGGCGGACAGGCGCTGGACTTTTCCGAATACGACATTGCCGTGCTGACGGCCATCGCCTTGCACCAGCCGATCAGCCGTGACGGGCTGAAGGACATCTTCGGCAAAGACATCAGCCAAGACCTGATCGGACGGCTGGCCGGGCGCGACCTGATCACCACCGGCCCCCGCGAACGCCGCCGCGGCGCGCCCTATACATTCGTCACCACGGATGCCTTCCTTGCCGCCTTCGGGATGGACTCGCTGCGGTACCTGCCGGACACCGAGCAATTCGCCGATGCCGGGCTGACAGCGCTTTAACAAGCTGCCGCAGAAGTCCGGGTTTTTTCAGGATTT
>JANOMH010000125.1:0-2826 GCA_031420215.1 Rhodobacterales bacterium
CGGGCGCGTGAATCCCGCCATGTCGTGCGAGCTGGTGTCGCTGTGACTGTTATATGACTAAGTCATACCTTGGAGGCGCAGATGACTGTCAAAACCACCCTCAGCTTTACCGACCGCCATCACCACTTCCTTTCGGAAAAGGTGGGGCAGGGCATCTTCGCAACCCAGAGCGCCGCAGTTGCGGCCGCGCTGGAACAGATGATGCAGGACGAACAGGACCGCGACGTGGCCCTCTCGGCTCTCACACAGGAAATCCGCGCACGCATGGAAACACCGCGTGAAGCGTTCATCGACCAAAACGATGCCTTTGCCGCCGCCATGCGCAGCGGCGCGCGCAGCCGGTGACGATGCCGTTTCGGCCCATAGCCGCCAGTCGGTCACCTCGAAGCCAACGTCCTCTTTGAGCCTCAGTAGCGCAAACAATACCGAGGAGCCGTGGCTGAACACCCAGGCTAGATGGAAGGTGATGGCGCGAGCGTCGCGCAAGATGGCGGCGCCGATCCTGATCAGCTTCAGTTGCAGGCTGGTCAGCGATCAGGCGGCCAATCGTGCCATGGGCGGCAAGGGCCGCGATGCGGTCGTCTCTGGATTTGGAACTTTTCGGAAGGAACTTCGGAAGGGTTTGGACCGTTTCAGGACGGTGATGGCCCTCGTCTGACAGGTTGGACTGGTCAACCAGGACCAGAGGAACAGATTATGACAGACCTTCCCATCAGCCATTCGCAATCAGCCGAAAGCGCCGGAAAAATTGCCTCTGCTTTCGCACGGCTGATCGCCCTGTTTCGGGCCGCTTGCGGCGCTGTGGGCCAAGCCAACGCGCGGAACGCCCAACGCAGGGCCATGCGCCGCGCGCCCGAGGAAATCCTGATGGCACAGGCCCGCCGCGAAGAGGCGCGCCGCGCTGTTGATCGGCTTTTGCAGATGCGGTGATCACTCCGGTATGCCAATGCCGCGCAGGTAAGCCCTATCCCTTTGCAGTTGATGGGGCACCTGGTAGGGCGTATCGCGGAGCGTCGCTGTGATTGTCATGCCCGGCTCGCGGGCCAAGAGCAACTGTCCCAGGCGCTGTGCCTCGTCGATCCGACCCAGTTCCCAATAGCCCCAGGCGAGACCCATAAGGCTGGCAGTATAGTTGGGGGCTTCGGCAAGAGCCTGCTCCAGCGCGGCCACCCCGTCATCAAGCCGCCCCACTTGCAACAGGGTGGCCCCCAGCCCGCAGCGCACCTGCCCGATGATCGGGTCCAACGGATTGATCCGGATCGCGCGGTTGAAATGGTCGATGGCCTGATCGTTGTCGTCCAGATAGCTGTGCACCCAACCAAGCGCATTCAGCACATGGCTGGAATTCGGGTTCAACGCATAGGCCTGCTGGATGACAACCAGACCGCGCTGCTGTTGCTGCCCAAGAAAGGCGACGGCAAAGCCGGCGAAGGCAAGGGCCATCGCATCATTTCGGTGGTCAGCCACCACCTCCTCGGCCAAAGGCAGACAGCGCGCGGCCTCTGCAAGGCTCAGCCAGCGTTCCGAGCGCGCCGTCATCGTCAGCCGACAGATCAGCGCCTTGGCTTGGGCATAGCCGGGGTCGAGCGCCAGCGCGCGCTCCAGCAGCGTCCGCGCTGCGACAAAGCTCGCGAAATCCGGCAGGCGATTGGCCATTGGCAGCGCCCGCAGGCACAGATCGTAGGCGCTGAGGTCGGTCGTGGGCTTGGTGCTGGCGCGTCGCGACTCGGCGAGGATCACGTTCGGCTCGATGGCGGCGGCGACCTGTTCGGTGACGGCGTCCTGCAATTCGAAAATCTCGGCCAGCGTCCCGGCAAAGCGGTTCGACCAGATCATATGGCCGGTTTCCGCCTCGACCAGTTGTGTGTTGATACGCAGCCGGTCGCCCGCCTGCTGGATGCTGCCTTCAAGGATGTAGCGCACACCGAGTTGCCGCCCGACCTCGGCCAGATCGACGGAGCGGCCTTTCAACGTGAAGGTCGAGGACGCGGCAATCACGAAAAAGACCGGGATGCGCGACAGCGCAGCGATCAGATCGGCCACGATCCCATCCACCAGATAGTCCTTGGCCGCATCGCCCGTCAGGTTGGCGAAGGGCAAGACCGCGAGCGAGGGTTTGTCCGGCAGCGGCAGCGCCTTTGCCGGATCTGCCGGTGGGGTGGCTGCAAGGGTCAACTGATAACCCGCAGAACACGTTGAACTTCAGGCGAGACATTTCGCCCAGATCTGAGGCATAAAAGCGATAGGCTGGTGGAACATATGGGCGACAGATCGACCGCTTCCCCAAGCCCTTATCAGGCGCTGCCTCCGCTCCCCCGGCCTTGGTTCCACCCTGGCCGGACCTGTATGCGGGGGGCAGAGGCGCGGTAAGCCTCTAGCGTCAAACAATTTTTCTGGGTTCGCGCCTTGGGTGCGCACTCTTGGGTTCGCAGGTACGCACGCACCCACCGATCGCCGTTTTACCTCGCCGCCCTCCCTCAACTGGCCCGGTGTTCGTCACCGGGCCGTTCCTTTTTCAGGAGATCGCCCCGTTGCAGATCGATATGATGCAAACCGCCCGGCTGGTGCCCTACATCCGCAATGCCCGCACCCATTCCGCCGATCAGGTGGCCCAGATCGCGGCCTCGATCGCCGAGTTCGGTTTCATCAACCCGATCATGATCGGCGAGGACGATGTGATCATTGCCGGACACGGGCGGCTGATGGCGGCGCAATCCCTCGGCCTGGCACAGGTGCCGGTGATCATCTTGGACCATCTTTCGGAGGCCCAACGCCGGGCGCTGATCCTCGCCGACAACCGGATTGCCGAAAACGCCGGGTGGGACA
>JANOMH010000126.1:0-4331 GCA_031420215.1 Rhodobacterales bacterium
CACCGAAATGAACGACCGGTTCATCGCTTTGCACATGATGTAGGACAGGATCGCGCCGCTTGACCCGACCAAAGCCCCGGTCACAATCAGCAGGTCATTGCCCAGTGTAAAACCAATCGCCGCCGCCGCCCAGCCGGAATACGAGTTCAGCATCGACACCACCACGGGCATATCCGCCCCGCCGATCCCCATGATCAGGTGATAGCCGATGAAGAACGCCAGCAGCGTCATCAGCAGCAGCGCCCAGATGCCTGCGCCGTTGAAGTAGAAAACCAGCAGCAGCAGACAGGCCGCCGCAGCACCTGCATTCAGCATATGCCCGCCCGGCAGCTTGGTGGCCTTGCCGTCCACCTTGCCCGCCAGCTTGCCAAAGGCCACGACCGAGCCGGTAAAGGTGACCGCACCGATGAACACGCCCAGGAACACCTCTACCTTCAGGATGGCCTGCTCGACGCTGTCCTTATGCGCCAGAATAGCGGCAAAACCGTCCAAAGCGGCCCGCCCGACCGCGTCCATCGCCAGCACCCGGCGCAGTTCGATATCGGCGTTAAAGCCAATGAAAACAGCGGCCAGACCGACAAAACTGTGCAACGCGGCAACCAGTTGCGGCATCTCGGTCATCTGGACCTTGCCCGCGATATAGGTGCCCGCTGCCGCACCCAAGGCCAACATCAGGATCACCAAAAACAGATGGCTGACCCCCGGCCCCGCCACGGTGGCGACTACGGCCAAAGCCATGCCCGCAATCCCATACCAGACCGCCCGTTTGGCGCTTTCCTGCCCGGACAAACCGCCCAGGGACAGGATGAACAGCACGGCGGCAATCACATAAGACGCGCCTACAATTCCAATGCTCAACATGTGCTGTCTCCTATGACTTCTGGAACATGGCAAGCATCCGGCGCGTCACCAGAAAACCACCGACAATATTGATCGATGCAATCAGCACCGACAGCGACGCCAGGATCACCACGATCCAGCTGTCCGACCCGATCTGCAACAGCGCGCCCAGCACGATGATGCCTGAAATCGCATTGGTCACCGACATCAGTGGGGTATGCAGGCTGTGCGACACGTTCCAGATCACCTGAAATCCGATAAAACAGGCCAGCGCGAAGACGATGAAATGCTGCATGAAACTGGCCGGGGCAAAGCCGCCGATCAACCACAGGATCGCCCCGCCAGCCGCCAGCAGGATCACCTGATTGGTCGTCTCGGCCTTGAACTTGGCCACTTCTGCAGTCCGCTTTTCAACAAGGGTCAGCTCTTTGGGCCGTTCCTTTTTCGCCTGCACTGCAATGGCCGCAATCTTGGGTGGCGGCGGCGGGAAGGTGATCGCGCCCGCGTTGGTCACGGTGGCCCCCCGGATCACGTCATCGTCCATGTTCTGGGCGATGACTCCATCTTTGGCAGGGGTCAGGTCGAAAATCATGTGTCGGATATTGTTGGAATAGAGCGTAGACGCCTGCGCGGCCATCCGGCTGGGGAAATCGGTATAGCCGACCACGGTGACGCCATTGGGCGACACGATTTTCTGATCCATCACCGTCAGATCGCAATTGCCCCCACGCTCTGCGGCCAAATCGACCACGACCGATCCGGGCTTCATCATGGCCACCATATCGGCCAGCCACAGTTTCGGCGCATCACGCCCGGGGATCAGCGCAGTGGTGATCACAATGTCCATGTCGGGGGCCAGTTCGCGGAACTTGGCCAGCTGCTTTTCGCGGAACTCCGGGCTGGACGGGGCCGCATAGCCGCCTGTCGCCGCCCCATCCTGCGCTTCGGCGAAATCGAGATAGACGAATTCAGCGCCCATCGATTCAATCTGTTCGGCCACTTCGGGGCGCACGTCAAAGGCAAAGGTCATCGCCCCCAGCGAAGTCGCCGTGCCAATCGCGGCCAACCCCGCGACCCCTGCCCCGATCACCAGCACCTTGGCGGGGGGAACCTTGCCAGCCGCAGTGACCTGCCCGGTAAAGAACCGCCCGAAGTTCGACCCCGCTTCGATCACCGCGCGGTAGCCCGCGATATTGGCCATCGACGACAGCGCATCCATTTTCTGCGCCCGGCTGATCCGGGGGACCATATCCATCGCAATTGCGGTGGCTCCGGTCGCATTCACGGCCTCCAGCAGATCCTTGTTCTGGCCCGGCCAGAAAAACGAAATCAGGGTCTTGCCGGGGCCCAACAACTTCGCCTCGGCGGTGGTCGGCGCGCGGACCTTGACGACAATATCAACCCCGGCCCACAACACATTGGCAGTTTTCACAACCGTGACGCCCGCAGCCTCGTAACTGGCATCCGAAAATCCGGCCAGCAGGCCTGCCCCGGACTGAACCAAGCATTCATGGCCCAGCTTTTTCAGTTCCAGCGCCGAGGCCGGGGTCATCGCTACCCGCGCTTCGCCGTCAAATACTTCCTTTGGTGCGCCGATCTTCATGGGCGATCCCCTCTGTGCAAAGCATGGGATCACCCATGCCGAAAAACGCTAGCTGACCTGCACTAACGCGCGCAAGAATATTTCGCAAGTCAGGCCGAGCGTGACAGGAAATGAATATCAAGAGAGATGAAAACGTTCAGATCCAGCGCCGGGTGTTTTGGCAATAGGACTGGAACGTCTGCGGGAACTTGCGGCGCAAACCGTCCTCTTCGGGGATCACAAAGCGCCGCTCGATCAGCCACAGGAAAATCGGGATCAATGGCAAAGCCAATGGCGCATCCCAATACAGCACGAATCCAGCCAAAATCAGCGTGTCGCCCAGATAAATCGGATTGCGGCTGCGTTTGAAAATGCCCGATGTGACCAGATGTGTGGCCTCTTGATGCGGCACAAAGGTGGTCTTCCATTTGCGCATCTCGATGATCGCCAGCACCGTCAGAACCACACCCGCCCCAATCAGCAGTCCGGCAACCAGACTGACCACCGGCCCGCCAAACGACAACTGCCACGGATCATAGGCGCCAATCAGCCAGGCCGCGACCAGCGCGACCAACAGCCAGACAGGCGGGACATCAAGCTTTTTCATGCGTCCAGACTGCAACGCCACGCGGCGCTTGTCACGCGGCATCATCTGGCCCTAGCATGCGCCAGCAATAACAAAGGGCAAAGCGATGGATCTGTCAGGCAAACATGCCCTTGTCACCGGCGGAGGCACAGGCATCGGACTGGCCATTGCCCAAGCCCTGGCCAGAGCCGGAGCGCGTGTGACCATCACTGGCCGGCGGATCGCCCCGCTTGAAGCCGCCGCTGGTACGACACCCAACCTTTTCCCGCTGGCCATGGATGTCAGCATCGAGGCGTCGGTGCGTGACGGAATAGCCGCCGCCGCAGCCCAGCGAGGTCCGATTGCAATCTGCGTCGCCAATGCAGGTATCGCCGAAGGTGGAGCCTTCGCCAAGCTGACCCTGCCCGACTGGCAGCGGATGATGGCCACCAATCTGGACGGGGCCTTTGTGACCATTCAGGCGGCCTTGGCGACGCTGGCCCCTGGCGGCTGGGGCCGGGTTATCGCCATCTCGTCGATTGCGGGGGTGCGCGGTCTTAGGGGGGCGGCGCCTTATACCGCCTCCAAACACGGGCTGATCGGCCTGATCCGGGCGCTGAGCGAAGAGTATATCGGCGGCGCGGTCACCTTTAACGCGCTCTGCCCCGGCTATGTCGATACCGACATTGTGCACACCCAAGTGCAGAAAGTCATCGCCCGCAAAGGGGCGAGTCTGACCGAGGCCACGGCCCATTTCGCAGCAGGTAACCGGCACAATCAACTGCTGCAAGCCAGCGAAGTGGCTGCCGCCGCACTCTGGCTATGCGCCGATGAATCGCGCAGTGTGAATGGGCAAACTATTGAAATCGCAGGCGGACAGGCCTGATCTGTCCAAGGTGACTTCAATGCTTTCCACCATTCTGATCCTGCTATGTGCCGCCATTCCCGGCTGTTTTGTCTGGCTCGACATGTTCCAATGGGAAACGCCACGCACGCGGGCGGTGTTCGGCCTGACACGGCCAAGCTGTGGTTTGTGGTAGTCTGTATCATCGTTGCGGGGGTCTATGGGGCAATGACTGCGACCAAGGCGGCGTTCTTTTCCCGAACCATCCCGGCCATGTTGGCTCTGGTCGTGCTTTGGGCGGGGTACTAGTGTTCGCCGCCTGACAGAAGATACCCGATGGCGGCTTAGAGCCCATTGCAGACCTTACCTTTTTGCCCGGAATCAAGGCGCGTAGCGCCGCCGGGCAGCGCCTGCCACCCCGGCCCGGCCACGGGCCGGGCGTTCTTCGCGGAAATCCCCCACTGGGGGATTTCTGGTCGCTCATCACCCCCCACGGGCAG
>JANOMH010000127.1:0-4150 GCA_031420215.1 Rhodobacterales bacterium
GGTGATATCGGCGGGATAGTGCAGCATGTCATGCAAGCGGGCCAGTCCAAGGGACAGGTTCAATTGCCCGGCCATATCCAGCCAGCGGGGATCATGCATCAGCCAACCGGTGCCGCGCGCCAGATGCGCCAACATCGCACCCGTCTCGGTCAGCACCAGATCACCGTCTACCAGCACCGGCAGGGTTCCCGACGGATTCAGCGCCAACATCGCCGGGCCTTTTTGTTCGCGCCCCGGATGAAAATCGACGGCAACAAGGTCCAGTTTTATGCCCAGCAAGGCCGCTATCAGCCGGACCTTATAGCAGCTGGCGCTTAGGATATAATCATACAATATCATGCAGCTACCATCTGCGCGCCATAGGTCAGCCCATGCCGTTTCAACCAGCGGCGATACGCGATGGAGGTCATGTCGGCCTGAGTCGGCACCTCCATCCCCGGATCAAGTGGCAACAGGCGGGGGATCTGGTTTTCAAGGATCGACCGGTCTTGCAGAAAAATCATCTGCTGAAACGCGATCAATTCGGCCGTGGGCGTGGTGTCGTCATACAAAGCCATCCACGGCCAGACATCGCACAGATCCTCGGCCAGCGGCTGCACGAATATGGTGATCACGTCCCATTCACCGGGGCGGGCCGGGCAGGTTTTATACAACACAGCGGCGGTGGGGGCGGGCACGCGGTACATATATTCCGTAGTGATCCCGCCTGCAGCTGATTTCGCGGCCTGGGGTTGATAGAACGTCACCTTGGTCGCCCAAACCTCGTCCACGTCATCGCGGATCGCCACTTCGTAGCGGTTCACTTCAGTATGCGGTTCAGCCCCCAGCACATCGGTATGCACAAAGGGAAAATGCGCGATGTCGAGAAAGTTTTCGACCGCCCGCAACGGTGAACATTTGACCCGGACCACACCGCAGGGCACATGGCGGCGGCCAATGGCTTCGGCCTGGGGTATCGTGAACAGGTCTTGTGCGGGGTTGCCGGGGCTGGCCCAGACATGGTCGAACCTTTGGCGGATTGGCAAGGGGCCAGCAGGGCCATGCACCGAAATCGACCCATCATCTTCACGAAACACCCGAATGGGCATCCCCAAAAGCCGGGTCTCTTGCCCTGCACGGGTCACCGGTGCGGCCATGGCTACCGGATACCACGCATCCAGATTGGCCTGTGGGATCATGGAGTTGCCCCCCTTTCCGCGCTGTCTCTGATACCTTCGATCCAGCGCGACGCCGCGATGCAATGCTGTCTGTCCTGTACCAACAGATGCAACAGGCACCGCGCCCCACCCAGCGGCTGCACATAAATGCCAAAAGGCAACCCGGCATGTTCGCCGCGCCAGACCGGGCCATCCTGCGGGCCGAAGCAATGCGCCAGCTGATCCACTGACACTTCGGCCACCAACGACCGCACCGGGATCAGCCCGGCCAAATCCGGCAGCAGGGTTTGCAACCCCAAAGCGCCGACCCAGACCAGCCCCCGCGCCTGCACACAGGCAAACCGTTGCGCCCGGATTGTGGCGGGCGGAATCAGACCCGGATGGGCGGGGATGCGGGTGCAAGCGCCATCAGCGCCATAGGTCCAGCCGTGGTAGATGCAGTTCAGCGCCTCGCCCCGCACGAACCCATGGCTCAGGCGCATACCGCGATGCGGGCAGCGGTCGGCCCAGGCGGCAAGCTGGCCCGTCGCACTGCGCCAGACCGCGATCTCTGTGTCGCCATGATGCGCTGCAATCACCACCCGTTCGGGCAGGTCAGTGTCAAGACAGACTGCCGTCCAGCCCATCGCTACGCGCCCCCCGCCACGGCAGCCCGTTCAATCCGGTCCACCCAAACCTCGCACGGTCCCAGACTACAGCCGACGGCCATTGCATCCAACAAGTCGGGCGGGCCGGAAAAGCGCATTTCAACACAGTCCGCCGATTGCGATAACACCGCCCCGGTCAGGCCCAGTTTGGCCGCATGGCGCATGATCCAGCCAAGAAATTGCACTGCTCCAACATCGCCCAAAACCCGGAAATCCTCGGTCGGAGTAAAAGCTGATTGACGCTTTGCCACCCCGATCATGTCTCGCGCAGCACGTCTTTGAGGACGTTGATCACTGCGCCGCCATGGGTATAGGGCATCCCGTGCCCTGCCCCGGCAATCACCTCTTGCCGGGCATTGCGGTTCCATTGGGCCAAAGTGCCAAGCCCGGACAGCGGCGCCACCTTGTCCGCTTGCCCCCACAACGCCACGACCGGCACACCGGCGCGGCCAATCGCCCGATGTTCTGCCTCTTGCCGGTCTTGCAACATCCCGCGGATCGCAGAAAGGACGGCGGGCAGATACCCCTTGCGGCCCAGTTCGGCCCGTTGCACCGGGGCCAGAACCGAGGATTCGGCGGAAATGGTCCGGCGGATTTTCCAGCCAGCCAACGCCAGAAACAGCCAGTCACCGATCAATGGAGTTTGCCGGATGAACCGCATCATCCCTTCCTCGGGATTGCCCAAACCGACCGGGGCAAGCAGGATCAGCCGTTTGACCCGATCAGGCTGATCACCGGCAAAGGCGGTGGCAACAGCCCCGCCCATGGAATATCCCAACAGCGTCAGATCCTGCTCAAGCCCCTGATCGGACAGCAAATCAGTCAGCTGGCGCAGGAAAAACGCCCGGTCCTGTGGCCCTGTTGGTGCGCCCGACAGGCCACGCCCATACAGGTCATAGACCAGCACACGGTAGCCGATCTTGCCCAACCCTTCGGCCACCTCGGCCCAAACCGGCGAAGGTGTGGTCAGCCCATGCACGGCCACAACCACCGGACCACGGGTCGGGCCAAGCCATTGATAATGCGTCACCCCTTGCGACAGCGCGGCAAACTGACCGGGGGCAGAGCGGCGATCAGCCTCGTCAATGATGTGACGCCGGGATTCCAGTACAAACGGCGCAGCCGCCAGAATGGCCAATAGGATCAATAAAAACCAGGTCATGCGGCCCTCCAGATCACCGGGAACCAGTCAGTCCGCAGCCGTTGCCCGGTTTCCATCCCGTGCCCCGGAAACGGCGGCGAAGTGCGGCCGGGCCGTTCGACATAGCGGGCATCATCGCCGACCCACCGCAGACTTAACGCCCGGCGTCGCGTGGCCCCGTTGTTGCCGCGTGCGCCATGCACGGTGCGATAATCAAACAGCACGGCGTCACCGGGTTCCATCTCCCATTCCAGCACTAAAGTATCGCCGGGGTTGGCATCGGGGTCGGGGACCGGGGTCCATTCCGACTTGTCCCCTTTATAAAAATCGCTGTCATCCGCCCAACTGACCGGCCGGACCATCCGCTCCCAGCGGTGCGATCCGGCAATCAGGCGCAATGATGCCTCGCGCACCGGGTCCAGCGGAATCCACATGCTCACGGTCTGTTGGCCGCTGACGAAATAATACGGGCCATCGGCGTGCCACGGCGTCGGTTTGGGCGTGCCCGGTTCCTTGACCAACAGATGATCGTGGAAAAACTGGGCGGTTTGCGACTGCATGGCCTTGGCGGCAAGCTGCGCTGCCGGACTTTCCCGCACCACTGCTTCGTATTCCGGGATCCGGGTCCAATTGCAGTAATCGTCGAAAAACCGGCCCTGCGTGGCCGCGTTTTCCGACGCATAAGGGCCGGGGTCTGCCATATTCCGGGCCACGCCAGCGGCCATCACGTCAACCCAATCTGTGAACGCGCCGCGCAAGACACAGGCTCCGTCCCGCTGAAAATCAGCTATATTTGCAGCAGTAATCACCGGGCTCTCCACACGTCCAGAATATAGCGGCTGGTCATCAGGTCCAGATGCGCGCCGCCGCCGTTTTTGAACAGGGTAATCTCGGCATCACTGTGGCGCTTCACGCTATCCATGTTGTAAAAATCGGCCAGCACATGGGCGGGGGTGATCGCCCCCGAGGCGATGGGGGCCATCAGGTCGCCGATATGCTCTACCGTGGTGCCAATATTGTCGACAAACACTTTTGAACGAACAACAGCCGTATCATCCGACTCGCGCATCGCCGGGGTGTAGGCCCCGATCAGGTCGATATGCTGGCCTGGTTGCAGCCATTCGCCCATGATCACAGGCGTGCTGGACATGGTGGCACAGGTGACAATGTCGGCGGCCCGCACGGCTGTTTCCAGATCGGCGGCG
>JANOMH010000128.1:0-1920 GCA_031420215.1 Rhodobacterales bacterium
CGTTTGGTTCTTTCAGGTGGCCGGAATGGCGTGGCGGGCGATGTTCGCCTCGGTGATTTCAGTCGGGCCAAGGGTGGCGCTGATCTGCCCTTCGCGCATCACCAGCACCCGGTCGGCAACACGGATCACCTCGGGCATTTCGGACGACACGACGATCACGGCGCGCCCCTCTCGGGCGAGGCGTTCGATCAAGTCATAAATCTCGGCCTTGGCGCCGATGTCGATGCCACGTGTCGGCTCGTCAAACAGGAATATTTGCGTGTCGGCGGCCAGCCAGCGGCCGATGATGGCCTTTTGCTGATTGCCGCCGGAAAAGCTGCCGATCGGGCGGTTGACCTGTAGCGGACGCAGGTTTACCTCGCGCATCAGGGTTTCAGTGCGGTCCCGCAGTTTGGCCCGGCGGATGACGCCAAGGCGGGAAAACGCCCGCATTGCAGGCAGGCCGGTGTTGCTGGTCACCGGACGATGGCGGATGATGCCGTCGCGTTTGCGTTCCTCGGGGACAAGGCCCAGCCCGGCCCTGATCCGGGCGCGCGGGCCGTGGACTTTGATCGTCACGCCATTCACCTCGACTGTCCCGGTATCGGCCCGGTCCACGCCCGCGATCAGGCGGAGCAGTTCGGTCCGGCCTGCGCCGACGAGGCCCGCAATCCCCAACACCTCGCCGGCATGCAGGGTCAGATCGACGTTGCGTACGGCTTGCCCCCGGCCCAGACCCTGCACCCGCATAACGACTTTATCGGTGGCATGGCTGTGGTGACTGACCTGCGCCAGTTCGCGCCCGACCATCAGTTCGATGACCTGCCCAACCGGGGTTTGCGGGATTGGCACCTGGCTGATCAGCCGCCCGTCGCGCAGAATGGTGGCCTGCTGGCACAGCCGGAACACCTCGTCGAGTTTATGAGAGACATAGATCACCGACACGCCCTGTTCGGTCAGCCGGGCAACAACGGCAACCAGCCGTTCAAACTCTTTCGGCGTCAGGCTGGATGTCGGCTCGTCCATCGCGATAATCCGGGCATTGGCGCGCAGGGCCTTTGCAATCTCGACGATCTGGCGCTGGGCGACGCGCAGCCCACGCACCGGGGCGGCCACATCGATTGTGGGGTCCAGCGGGGCCAGAATGCGGGTTGCGGCGGCCTCTTGTGCGCGGCGATCCACCAGCAGCCCACCAGCGCGGCGCAATGCGGCCCCCAGAAAGATATTCTGTGCTACGGTCAGTTCCGGCACCTGCTGCAATTCCTGATGGATCATCGCAATACCTGCCGTTGCGGCATCGCGGGGCGAGGTAATCTGCACCACCTCGCCATCAATCTCAATCTGACCCACATCGCGCGGCACCACGCCGCACAGCAGGTTCAGCAGGGTCGATTTGCCAGCGCCATTTTCACCCAGCAGCCCGTGAACCTCGCCCGGTTGCACAGTCAGCGACACGCCATGCAACACGGTGTTGCCTGCAAAGGACTTGGTCAACCCGGTCAAGGTCAGGCGCGGATGCATGGGGGGCAAGATTTCCAAAAGGAGGGCCCGCCCACAAAACGCGGGCGGGCCAGTCTTGATTTAGTTCGCGAGCAGGGCCGCACGCAATCCAGCCATATCGGTGGTGGCATAGGTTTCGACATTATCCTTGGTGATCAGGGCCTGTGGAGTGGCCACAACGCGGGGCAAGTCCTGACCCGCCAAGAGCCGCAGCGCCACTTCCAGCGCAATCTCTCCGGTCAGCACCGGAAAGCTGTCGACAGTGCCGGTCAGATCACCAGCGCGGATCGCGACATAGGCATCCGACACGCCATCGGTGCCAAAGACCGCAATCTTGTCCTGCAAACCGGCCGCCTTGACCGCCTCGACCACACCCAAAGCCATGCCGTCATTATTGGCATAGAACCCGATCAGATCGGGGTATTGCTGCATGATCGTCGC
>JANOMH010000129.1:0-2940 GCA_031420215.1 Rhodobacterales bacterium
GGGGCAGGCAGCGGCGGGGGTGTTTTTGGGCCAACATCGGGGTGATCTGAACGTCAAAGGCACTGTCGATCTGGACGCGCTACTCAACTAACAGCTTGATCGCCAACGCCCACATCACCAGCCCGATGATCAGGTCCAGCACCCGCCAGGATCGCGCCGATTGCATCACCGGGGCCAACAGCCGCGCCCCGTAGCCAAGGCCAAAAAAGAACACAAAGGATGATGTCGCAGCCCCGATCCCGAACGCCAGCTTTTCCGCAGGCACCGGGAATTGCGTCGATACCGCCCCCACCAGCCCCAGCGTGTCCAGATACACATGCGGGTTCAGCCAAGTGAACGCTGCAGCCGTGGCCAAAGTCGCCCATAACCCGGCGGACACACCCGCCAGCCCCAGTTGATAGTCGCCCTTCCACGCCGCCCACAGCCGCAACGCGCCATAGGCAAGCAGAAACACCCCGCCGCCGATGCTCATCACCCGGGGCAGCCATGGCAGTTGCGCCATTACCACGCCGAACCCAACAACGCCCGCAGCAATCAGCAGCGCGTCGGACACCGCACACAGCAGGCACAGCCAGAACACATGGGCGCGCAGCAACCCTTGGCGCAGAACAAAGGCGTTCTGCGCCCCTATGGCAAGGATCAAGGAAAATCCGGTTGCAAAGCCGGTCAATGCAGCGCCGAGCATGCGTTAACTCTGCGGCAGGGCGGTGGTATCCGCCATCGTGACCGGCGGCTCAGGTGGCGACACCAGCCCGCCAGAGATGATCAGCTTTGCCGCATCCTCGATCGACATATCCAGCACAATCACATCTTTGGCGGCCATGAATATCAAAAACCCATTGGTCGGGTTGGGGGTGGTCGGGATGAACACAGTCAGAATCTCATCGCCGGGGGTCTTATCCCTGATCTCGCCCCCGGTCTGGGTCGAGATGAATCCGACCGACCACGTGCCCTTGCAGGGAAATTCGACCAGACAAGAGGTTTTGAACGACGCGCCGGACTGTGAAAACACCGTCTCGGCGATCTGTTTGACCGCATTATAGATCGACCGGATCACCGGCATCCGGCCCACCATCCCCTCGCCCCAGCGCAGGAACGACCGGCCGATCAGCCCTTTGGCGACCCAGCCGACAAAAATGGTAAAGAACAGGAAAAAGATCACGCCAACGCCGCGCAGGTTGATCCCGATGTATTCGCGCGGGTTGAACCAGCCGGGCACGAACGGCAAGACCCAGCTGTCGATCCAGCCCGCAAGCGTCCAGATCAGCCAGACGGTCATGCCAATCGGGGCGATCACGATCAGCCCGGCCAGAAAGTTATTGCGCAGGGTGCTGATCATATGCGAGCGGCGTTCAGGGCGGGTTCTGCGGCTCACAGGCAAACCTTTGTTGGTTCAATCCGCTCTGTCTAAGCCAAGCGGTTTGACAGTTCAATAAAGCCATGGCTCAGAGCGGTGCCTTCGCTCCAAATTTGCTCAATTCCACAGCAATGGCGGCTGCCAACCGGGCGTTATTCAGGACCAGCGCGATATTAGCCTTTAGTGACGCCCCCTTGGTCAGTTCAAACAGGCGCTGCAGCAGGAACGGCGTCACTGCTTTGGCAGCAATCCCTTGGGCCGTGGCCTCGGCCAGTGCCCGGGCAATATGCGGGGCCAACACTGCGGCAGGGATTTCCGCGTGCGATGGGATCGGGTTGGCGATCATTTGTCCGCCGGGCAGGCCCAAAGCCACGCGCATCAGGTGGGCGGCTGCAATTTGCGCCGGAGTGTCCATCCGCAACGGGGCCTTGATATCGCTGCTGGCCGACCAGAACGCGGGCAGCATGTCCTGCCCATAGCAGATCACCGGCACCCCAAGAGTTTCCAGCACTTCATAGGTTTTGGGCAGGTCTAAAATCGCCTTGGCCCCGGCGGCCACCACAGTCACCGCAGTCTGCGCCAGTTCCTGCAAATCGGCAGAGATGTCGAAGGTCAGTTCTGCCCCGCGATGCACCCCGCCGATGCCCCCGGTGGCAAAGACGCTGATTCCGGCCCGTGCCGCACAGATCATCGTGGCGGCAACAGTCGTGGCCCCGGTTCCTTTGGCGGCCAAACAAACCGCCAAATCGGCGCGGGACAATTTGGCGACATTCTTGGCCTGACCCAAAGATTCGAGCTGCGCATCGGTCAACCCGATATGAATGACCCCGTCCAGCACCGCGATGGTCGCAGGCGTGGCCCCGTGGGCGTGAATTTCAGCCTCGACCAGCCGGGCGGTTGCCACGTTTTGCGGATAGGGCATGCCATGGGTGATGATCGTGCTTTCCAGCGCCACAATCGGGCCATGTCCGGCGGCGGCGACCTCAGGCGATAAAACCATAGGGATCATAGCGGCGATTCTCCGGAGACAAAGGTGGCGGCGGCACGCAGGGCGCGGGTCATGGCGGATGTGGGGTCCATCCCTTGCGCCTCGGACGCGATATGGGCGGCCATAAAGGTGTCACCTGCGCCAGTCACCCGGGCGACATGCACTACAGGGGGCTGCTTGGTGGTGACGCCGTTCTGCGTGGCCTCGGTCGCGGAATGCCCGCCATCCGTGACCATGACGCGGTGCGCACCGCGTTTGATCAGTCCCAGAGCAGCGGTTTCAGAGCTGGCAAACTCGGTCTGGCACAGCAGGCCCGCCTCCTCCAAGTTCACATATAGAGTGGCGGACGGATGCCCCAGCAAGGCCAGCAACCGTTCCGCCTTACCCGGAGACGCGGGCGCCACGCGCAGGTCGGCGCGGGCGAACAGCGGCGATTTGGCGATGTCCTGCAACAGGTCGGGGGTCAGATTGCCATCAAGCGCGACAGGTCCGGCCCATGGGGTTTCCAGACTGGCCAGCGATCCATCGGCCAAGGGCCGCAGAATTTTCGCCCCCGCCGCCTCCAGGCTATGGGCGTCGGCAATGGCTGCAACCA
>JANOMH010000130.1:0-8776 GCA_031420215.1 Rhodobacterales bacterium
TGCATGGCCGCCAGAAAGAACAGCGTCACCATCGGCGTGCCGACCCAGACATCGGTGACAATGGCCGAATAAAACGCGCTTGTTTTGGTGGCGAGCAGGGCAATCCGGTCCTCGACCAGCCCGAATTCCTGCAACAGGCCGGAAATCAGGCCGAAATAGCCGTTATACAGCCATTTCCAGCCAATCACGCCAATTGCGATCGGAATGACCCAAGGCGGCATGATCAATATGCGGAACAGCGCCTTGCCCGGCACGGCCGCATTCAAGAGTGTGGCCCCGATCAGGCCCACGATCAGCTTCAGACTCACGGCCAGAAACATCCAATAAAACGTCCGGCCTACAATGCCGTAGAATTTGGCGCTGCTGAAAAGCTTGGCGTAATTGTCCAGCCCGATGTAATTTTCGCCACCCAGATCGGCATCGGTAAATGACAGCCGGATCGTTTCGACCAGTGGCCAGGCGACGATAAAGCCGATGAACACCAGCGCCGGGACGATAAGCAGCCATGCGAACAGACCCTCGGACAGGGGCACGCCGCGCTGTGCGCGGTCGGCTGCAAGCTGCGTTCCTGCGATGTCGGCCATTTAGGTTCCCCCTGATGGGTTCGCGGTTGTCCGGCGGCAAACCGGCCTTGCGAATCCCTTGTTGGGTGGAAGCATACCAAGGCAGAATAATTTTGCTACCAATATAATACCAAGATACATAACTTTCTGTTTTCTTACTGAAATTACTGGAAAAATGCAGGTTTCAGAAACCACCTTCTCTATTTGGTCTGCTTTTGGTATTATGCTCATGATACCAAGAATCATGAGGGCATGGGACCAATGGATGCGGCAGACTGGCCCACGCTTTACGCTGCCGCTGCTTGGTATCGCGAGGGTCGCGGCCCGCGTTACCTGCAACTTTACCGCCATCTGAGTGCCGTGATCAGTGCCGGTCAGCTTGAATCTGACGGTCAATTGCCGCCCGAACGCGATCTGGCCGAACTGGCACAGGTCAGCAGGGTGACGGTGCGCAAAGCTGTGGCGCAACTGGTCAACGACGGGCTGGTGGAACAGCGGCGCGGGGCCGGGTCGTTCGTGCGCGCACAGGGGCCAAAGCTGGAACAATCCTTGTCGCGGCTTACGTCATTCACCGAATATATGCTGGCGCGCGGCAAGGTTTCGACCAGCCAGGTGCTGACCCGCGGGCATTTCGCGCCCACGCCCGATGAATCCATGGCGCTGGGGATTGCGTCCAGCGACAAGGTCGCCCGGATCGAACGGCTGCGCCATGCCGATGGCATCCCGATGGCGATTGAACGCTCATCCCTGCCGGCCGATATTTTGCCCAATCCCGAACGGGTCGAAACCTCACTTTATACGATATTGAGGGAGGACGGCGGCGCTCCGGTGCGCGCGATCCAGCGGATCACCGCGATCAATCTGGCGGCATACGAGGCGCAGCTGCTGAACCTGGCGGAAGGGGCTGCAGCCCTGCGGATTGACCGGACCGGTTACCTGGCCTCGGGTCGGCCGATCGAGTTCACACGCGGCCTTTATCGGTCGGATATTTATGACTTTGTCGCCGATCTTCGGCTGGATGGCCAATCTTGATAGGACCGGGCATGAACCTGACGTTTGACGCGAAAATCATCGACAATCAGATCGATTGCACCATCGGCAGTGACACGGCCCTCAAATCGCCGGTTTTCTGCTTTTCCCTGATGGCCGCCGCCGGTGCCGTCAGGGGTTGCACCCTGATCCGGGCCGTCGCGGGCTATGCCGAAATGCAGTTGCCCGACATCGCGGCGGGCCAGACCCACTGCTTTCGGATTGCGCATGCCGATCCGCGTTACCGCGTGGCCAACCGGGCCTGGCTGCCCTTGGGCGGCTACCTGCGGCTGCGCAATGGCAGCACCCACGCCCTGCCGATTTTGCCACAAGGGGTCATTGCGGGGCCGGAACAGCCAGTCGCGGGGTTTGACGGACTGCGCCTGATCCCGCAGCCTGGGCAATGGACCCCGGCCAGCGGCGTGCTGCAAGCCTCAACCTTTGCGGCAAGCGGTGAGCCGCTGGAACAGGTTGCCGCCCTGTCTGCCCGCTGCAACTTTGGCGCGTTCCTGTCGCCGACCGGCGCGCCGCTGACTGTCCATCACGACCAGTCTTTGTCGGACGAAGCCTATGTCCTGACCATCACCGAAGCTGGTGTCGCCCTGTCCGCCGCAGGCCCGACCGGGTTGTTTTACGGTGGCATCACTCTGTTGAACCTGACCGTGACCTATGCTGGCGAATTGCCCTGCGGCCTGATTACCGATGCTCCGCGGTTTGGGTGGCGCGGTCAACATCTTGATTGCGCAAGGCATTTTTTCGAAATGCCGACTCTGTTCAGGCTGCTTGACCTGATGGCACTGCTGAAACTGAACCGGTTTCATTGGCATTTCGCCGATGATGAAGCGTTCCGACTGCAAGTCGATTGCGCCCCGGCCTTGTGGCAAAAGACCGAATTTCGGGGCGAGGGGCTGGCGGTGCCCGGCGTCTTTGGCGGTGGGATCAAAGCGGGGGGCAGTTATTCCAAGCCCGATGTCGCGGTTCTGCTGGCCCATGCCAAAGCCCTGAATATCGACGTGCTCCCCGAGATTGAAATCCCCGCCCATGCCTTTGCGATCAACACCGCGATCATGGGTCTGCGCGACCCCGGCGACAATGGCTCTGAAGTGTCAGTGCAGGGCTATCCACTGAACGTGATCAACCCGGCATTGCAATCCACCTGGGATTTGCTGGAACCGCTGATGGCCGAAGTGGCCAGCCTGTTTCCCATTGGAATCCTGCATCTGGGCTGTGATGAATTGCCGCCCGACGCATGGGGCGGTTCGCCCCTGGTGACCGCCTTGAAAGTCCGCGAAGGGCTGGTTACCCGCGACGATGTCCAAGGCTGGATGATGGAAAAGCTGGCCGCATCGCTGGCCGCCAAGGGTATCCGCCCCGCCGCCTGGGAAGAGGCGGCCAAGGGCAACAATGGCGGGCTGGGCCATAACGCACTGCTGTTTTCATGGACCGGGCAGGGGCCGGGCGTCGCTGCGGCCCGCGCCGGGTATGATGTGATCATGTGCCCGGCCCAAAAGGTCTATTTCGATCTGGCCCATAGCGATGACCCCGCTGATTGGGGCGCACGTTGGGCCGGGTTTACCCCGCTTGAACAGGTGGTCAACTGGGACCCGGTGCCCAAAGGGGCCGAGGATATTTCCAATCGCGTTGTCGGTATCCAAGGCACATTCTGGGGCGAGTTCACCACCGAGGATTGGCAGCTGGAGGCGATGCTGGCCCCGCGTATTCTGGGGCTGGCAACCAAAGCTTGGGACATTCATGACGCTGTCGACGGACCAAAACTGCGCAGTTTGGCCGCCGCCTATGGGCAGGTTTTTGACCGGATGGCATGGCGCCGCGCGTAGGATGGGCAATTTGCCCATCGCTCTGGTCACAGTTATGTCACCCCACCGCCCCGCAGTTGCACGGGCAGCACGGATCAGTCAGGTTGCCGCGACCCTGATCCGAAAGCCCCCCGATGCTCGATCCCTTCGCCCGCCGCCTGATTGACCCCGGCCTGAACCGCATGGGCCGGATGCTGGCATTGCGCGGTGTGTCGGCCAACAGCGTCACCTTTGTCGGGCTGGGACTGGGGCTGCTTGCGGCCCTGCTGATTGCCTTTGGACACCCATCGCTGGCGCTGTTGCCGCTTCTGGCCAGCCGCATTGCCGATGGGCTGGACGGGGCGGTGGCGCGGGCAACCAAGCGCACGGATTTCGGCGGATACCTTGATATTGCAGCCGATTTCCTGTTCTATGGCGCAGTTCCCATGGGGTTTGTTTGGGCCGATCCGGCCCAGAATGGCGCGGCAGGAGCGTTCCTGTTGACCAGTTTCTATTTCAATGGCGCCAGCTTTCTGGGCTACGCCACCATCGCCGCCAAGCGCGGCTTGCAAACGCAGGCTCAGGGACTGAAATCACTGTACTTTTCTAACGGCCTGTTGGAAGGCACGGAAACCATATTGTTTTTCGTGGCGCTGTGCCTGTGGCCAGCATATTTTGCCCCGCTCGCCTGGGGTTTCAGCATCCTTTGCTTTGCGACCGGGGCCTTGCGAATTTACGGGGCATTTCAGACCTTCAAAGAGTAGCGCTGTAGTCGGGCGGTTGGACCTAACAACAGCACAATCCCCTAAAACGCGATCTGCACCTTTATGGCCTGGGTCCGGTCGCTGGCCAGGGTGAATGCAGCCTCAGCCTCGGCCAGAGGCACGGTATGGGTGATATAGGGTTTCACATCGATCAACCCCTTTTGCATCAGGCTGACTCCGGTCGCGAATTCGCCATGAAACCGGAAGGATCCGCGCAAATCCAGTTCTTTGACCGTGATCGCCTGCATCGGCAGGGTCATGTCGCCGCCCATTCCCAGTTGCAACACAATCCCGCGCGGGCGCATCGCATGGATGCCAGCGGTCAGCGCCGGGGCCGCCCCGGAACATTCATAGTGCACGTCAAACGAGCCCTTGTTCGGGGTAAACCGGGCCAGCCCATCGGGCGTGGTCGCCATATTGATGGTCTCATCCGCCCCGGCCTTGCGTGCCATGCCAAGGGTGAAATCCGACAGGTCCGTGGCCACAATCCTGTCTGCCCCGGCCCGCCGCGCCGACAGAATGGACAGAATCCCGATCGGCCCGCAGCCGGTGACCAGCACCGTTTTGCCCAGCATCCCGCCCGCCCTTGCCGTGGCATGCAGGGTGACCGCCAAAGGTTCGGCCATTGCCGCCTCGCCTGCGGTCAAGCCATCCGCCGGGGCGCATTGGCTGGCATCGGCCACCAGAGTCTCGCGAAACGCCCCCTGAATATGCGGGAACGGCATGGCGGACCCATAGAACCGCATGTTCAGGCAATGGTTCTGCTGGCCCTTCAGGCAATAGTCGCAGGCGGCACAGGGGCGCGATGGCGACACGGCAACCAACTGGCCGACGGTCAGCCCGGTCACCCCAGCCCCCAAAGCACTGACAAACCCCGAAACCTCATGCCCCAAAATCATCGGCTCGCGCAGTTTGATCGCCCCGAACCCGCCGTGGTGGTAATAATGCAGATCCGACCCGCAAACCCCGCCGACCGCCATGCGCAACAACACCTGACCGGGGCCGGGGGATTCGTCTGGCCGGTCCTCGATCCGCAGATCATGGGCGGCATGAATGACAATGGCCCGCATTGCAGTGCCCCCTTTTCAACTGACCGGAGTCAGCAACGGCAGCCCCGCGAAATGCGCCGACAGATTGTCACGCATCAACTGGCCCATCGCCCGGCGGGTTTCGAAAGTACCCGAGCCCACGTGTGGTTGCAGCAGCACATTGGGCAGGGTCAGGAAACGCGGGTCCAGCGCCGGTTCGCCCTCGAACACATCCAAGGCGGCCGACCCCACCGCCCCGCTGGCCAAAGCCTGCAGCAGCGCCTCTTCGTCAATATTCGCAGCCCGGCTGACATTGATGATCATGCCTTGCGGGCCAAGGGCATGTAAAACTGCGGCATTCACGATATGCCGGGTCGCGGCAGAGGCGGCCAATGTGATGAACAGGAAATCCGACCGGGCGGCCAGTGCCACGGGGTCGGCGATATATTCCCAGTCTGTATCCTTTGGCGATTGCGCCGAATAGGCGATCTCCATGTCGAACGCCGCCAGCCGTTTAGCCACAGCATGGCCGATCCGGCCCAGTCCCAGCACCCCGGCGCGCATCCCATGCACCCGGCGCATCAGAGGATAGCCGCCCTTGGCCGCCCAATCGCCCGACCGCGCCCAGTGCTCTGCAGCGACCATGCCGCGCGCTTGGGCCAGCATCATGCCCACCGCCAGATCAGCCACATCGCCAGTCAACACATCGGGGGTGTTAGTCACCTGAATGCCGCGCGCTTTGCAGGCAGCCATATCGACAGCATCAAAGCCCACACCATAGACCGCAATAATCTCCAGCTTTGGGCAGGCGGCAATGATGGCGGCATTGGCCCCCAGCCCGCCATTGGTGGCGATCCCCTTTACCATGGGGCCGACCTGCGTCAGAAACGCGGCTTTGTCAGCGGCCTCGTGATACCGGTGCATCGTGAATGCTGCCTCAAGCGGGGCCTGATCCCAATCAGGATAGCTGCCCAATTGCAGGATCTGGGGTTTGGTCATCAGATGCTCCGATGGTTGACCTAGGCTGTGATCGATAACTAAGGTGGGGGTTGTGGTAAGTCGAGGGACTAAAATGGGGCTATTCGATCTGACGGGCAAGCGCGCGCTGGTCACCGGTTCGTCACAGGGGATCGGTTTTGCCTTGGCCAAGGGCCTGCAAGAGGGGGGGGCGACCGTAGTCCTGAACGGGCGGGACGCAGGCAAACTTGCCGCCGCCGCGTTGGCGCTTGGCGGCGTGGATCAGATGCTTTGCGATGTGACGGACCATGGGGCGAGCAGGGCCGCAATTGATGCCTTTGAGGCGGATAAGGGCCCCATCGACATTCTGGTCAACAACGCCGGAATGCAGCACCGCGCCCCATTAGAGGATTTTCCGGCGGACGCATTCGAGCGGTTGTTTCGGACCAATGTCTCGTCGGTCTTTAATGTCGGCCAAGCCGTCGCCCGGCACATGATCGCGCGCGGTGCGGGCAAGATCATCAACATCTGTTCCGTCCAGACTGCCTTGGCCCGCCCCGGCATCGCCCCCTATACGGCGACCAAAGGGGCGGTGGGCAACCTGACCAAGGGGATGGCCACTGACTGGGCTAAATACGGGCTGCAATGCAACGCCATTGCTCCCGGCTATTTCGACACGCCGCTGAATGCGGCACTGGTTGCCGACCCTGCGTTTTCCGGGTGGCTGGAAAAGCGCACCCCTGCCGGGCGCTGGGGCAAGGTCGAGGAACTGGTGGGGGCTTGTGTGTTCTTGGCCTCGCCCGCGTCCAGCTTCGTCAACGGCCATATATTGTATGTCGATGGCGGGATCACGGCGTCGATATGACCCCCCCTGTGAACTATGTGGTGATGGGCGTCTCAGGCTGCGGCAAAACCACGGTCGGGGCGGCCTTTGCTGCGACTATTGGCGGGCAGTTTGTCGATGGCGATGACCTGCATCCGCCGGAAAACGTGGCGAAAATGGCCAGCGGGCAGCCGTTGACCGATGCAGACCGCTGGCCATGGCTTGACCTTGTGGCCGGGGCGCTGACCGGCAATGTGGTGATTGGCTGTTCTGCCCTGAAACGGGCTTATCGCGACCGGATCAGGGGCGGGGCCGAGGATGGGGCAGGCCCGGTCCGGTTTCTGCATTTGGCCGGGTCGCAGCATGTGATCGCTGCCCGGATGGCCGCCCGGCCGGGGCATTTCATGCCCTTGGGCCTGCTTGACAGCCAGTTCGCAACACTGGAACCCTTGGGGGCGGATGAGGACGGCGTGACCGTCGATATCGATCAGCCGATAGGGTTTATCGTTGCGGCGTTGATGGCCCGATGATCAGAATGCTCCATGATCAGGATGCCACATAGTCAAAAAGACAGATATCGCAGCCGCAGTGAGCGTCTCGCTGATGACCATCAGCCGGGCCTCTGGGCCGGACGGGGCACGTACGGTCCGGGCGCGACGACTGCTGGCGGGTTCGACGTGGCGGGCAATGCGGTGGCGACGCTCTCGGCCGGGTATGTCTTAGCGGAGCAGATCGGAAAAGGGGCGGTGCAGATGATCGTGCAGGTTTTGGGCAGCGAAGACGCGCCAGCCATTGTGCGGGTCGAGCTGCAGTTTTTACTGAGCGGGAGCGGCCTATAATACGCTTGTCCGCGCAGTGCATGACATCGCTTAGGTCTTGAACGCCCACTGTTTCACATCAGTTTTCCCGAAGACCGTGCTAAACTCGGCCATGCCCACGGCTGGACCTTGCACGATAATACTTTCATTGTTCCTTCCAACAAATTCCCAATAGGAAGACAGTTCACCAGGCTTGAGGGCTATCTCCGCAAGTTCGAAAACCTAGTTTCGGCCGCATTCTGAGCCTAGGTCACAGCCCGAAGCGAAGCTCACGAGTTGACTTTTTTCCCAAAACTACGAGCGCCCGGCCGCTTGCCGAAGTGTCCGCACATTGGCCGCATAGGGCGCGCTATCTGAGGCAGAGCCCCCCCTGAACAACGCCGAACCCGCCACCAGCACATCCGCCCCGGCCCGGAGCAGTTCGGCGGCGTTGTCCGCGGTCACCCCGCCGTCAATCTGCAGATGAATCGGCCGGTCGTCGATCAGCCCCCGCAACCGCCGGACTTTGTCCATCATCGCCGGAATGAACTTTTGTCCGCCAAAGCCGGGGTTGACAGTCATCACGCAGATCAGGTCCACGGCGTCCAGCAATTCCAGCACTGCATCGATCCCGGTTCCCGGATTGATTGCCAGTCCGGCCTTGCAGCCCGCCGCCCGGATTGCCTGCAAGGTGCGGTGGATATGCGGCCCGGCCTCGGGGTGCACGGTCAGGATATCTGCTCCTGCGGCGGCAAAGGCCGGAATGAACCCATCCACCGGGGTGATCATCAGATGCACATCCATCACCGTTGTAATATGGGGCCGCAACGAAGCGCACATTTGTGGGCCGAAACTGATGTTGGGCACGAAATGGCCGTCCATGATGTCGACATGGACCCAATCGGCCCCGGCAGCCTCAATCGCCCGACATTCCGCGCCAAAGGCCGAAAAGTCAGCGGCAAGGATTGAGGCGGCGATTTTGGTGGTGCGGTTGAACATCTGGACTCTCCCTTGGCCTA
>JANOMH010000131.1:0-5196 GCA_031420215.1 Rhodobacterales bacterium
GGCCTGACCATGGGTCAGATCCTGACCCTGCCGATGATTGCCGTGGGCCTGTGGTTGATCACCCGCATCCGCCGGGGCGCATGACCCCGCTGGGCCACCTGATCGCGGCGCGGATTGACGCGACCGGGCCGATCACGGTGGCCGACTATATGGCCGAATGCCTGATGCATCCGCAACACGGCTATTATGCCACCCGCGAACCGTTCGGCCCCAAGGGCGATTTCATCACCGCCCCCGAGATCAGCCAGATGTTCGGCGAATTGATCGGGTTGGCGCTGGCGCAAGCCTGGCTCGATCAGGGATCGCCGACCCGGTTTGTGCTAGCCGAACTTGGCCCCGGGCGCGGCACGTTGATGGCCGATATCTTGCGCGCCACAGCGGCGGTGCCGGGGTTTTTGGCTGCGGCAGAGGTGCATCTGGTCGAGACTTCGGCCCGGTTGCGCCAGCTACAGGCCCAAATGCTGGGGGAAGTGGTCTGGCACGATACCCTGACCACCCTGCCCGATGCCCCGCTGCTCCTTGTCGCCAACGAGTTTTTCGATGCCCTGCCAATCCGGCAGTTTGTGCGCGACGGAGTGGGCTGGCGCGAACGGAAGATTGGTCTGAAAGCGGGCCAATTGGTCTGGGGCCTGAGCGGGACTGCCAGACCCGGCCTGCTGCAACATCGGTTGACTGATACTAAAGATGGGGATCTGGTCGAGGTTTGCCCTTCGCTGCCGCCGATTGCCGCCGAAGTTGGCCGTCGGATCGGCCAGTTTGGCGGGGCGGCGCTGATTATTGATTATGGCGACTGGCGCGCGCAGGGAGATACGTTTCAGGCGCTGCAAGGACACATGCCGACCGATCCGCTACGGGCTCCGGGGCAAGCCGATCTGACCGCCCATGTCGATTTTGAAGCGATTGCAAGGGCCTGCGCCCCGGCCATACACACCAGACTGACCCGACAGGGCGTGTTTCTGGAACGGCTGGGGATCACGACACGGGCAGAGCGTCTGGCACAGGGCTTGACGGGTGCCGCCCTTGAAAATCACGTCGCTGCACATCGGCGCTTGACCCATGCAGGCGAAATGGGACACCTTTTTAAAGTAATGGGATTGCTGCCTGCTGAAGCCCCGCCGTTGCCCGGGTTGGACTCATGACACTTGATATCATCACCGCCCCTGTATTGGCCCCGGTCCGTCACGGATTTTTCGGTCGTGCCGGCGGCGCGTCGTCCGGTGTATTTGCGGGCCTGAATTGTGGCTATGGCAGTTCGGACCAGCATGAGGCGGTGACGATCAATCGGGGCCGCGTTGCCCAAGCCATGAAAGTTGCGCAAACCGCTCTGTTGGGTGTGCATCAGGTGCATTCCGCAGATGTGGTCAAGGTAACCGACAGTGAGGCTCCTCGTCCAAATGCGGACGCGATGGTGACGGCTGTGCCGGGCCTCGCGCTGTCAGTGCTGACGGCAGATTGCCAGCCTGTGCTGTTCGCTGACCCGGACGCGGGGGTAATCGGGGCCGCCCATGCCGGGTGGAAAGGCACCGTCGCAGGAATTCTGGAAGCAACAGTAGCTGCCATGGTTTCCCTTGGCGCACGTCCTGCAAATATCCGCGCAGTCATCGGGCCTGCCATCAGCCAACGCAATTACGAGGTGGGACCAGAGTTTTTTGAGGCTGTGATGGCCGCTGACGCCACGGCTGCCCGGTTCTTTGTCAAGGGCAAAGGGGACCGGCTGCATTTCAACCTGCCGGGCTATGGGCTGCAGCGGCTACAACTGTCTGGTGTCGGTCAGGCGATATGGACCCGCCATTGCACCTATGCCGACCCGGCCCGATTCTTTAGCTACCGCCGGTCTGTTCATGCCAAAGAGGCCGATTATGGCCGGTTGATTGCGGCCATCAGTTTGTAGAAATTCACGCGAGTGCGGCCAAAACCTGCCGCAGTTTGGCCAAATTTGCGGAAAACGGACAGGAAATGTCTTCGCATGATTGATGGAAATTTTCTAAAAGTCATTGAAAATGCTAACTAATATTCTCTGGGTCCCGACTCCACCCCAAAAATACGGAAATGTCCCCAAATCCTTTCTTTACCACTTTGGCGTCAAACTGCTGCCGTGAAACACAGGCACTTTCGCCATGACACCTCCACTCAGGGGTTCATGCCAACCGAAAGACAAGGACTGTGCCATGAAAACGGAACGCCGCTGGATGAAATCGCTCTTGGCCGAAGCTGCAGCCTGCAAAACCCGGATGCCGTGGGAACGTGGCCTGCGCCGCGAAGCCCTGATCGCCCGGCGTGACCTGCCTGTGGCTATCCGCCCGCAGCTCAAGCGTGCATCGGCCTGATCCGAGTTTTGAGGTGACGATTGCTGCCGTCTCGCCGTAATGCGAGGCGGCTTTTTTGCTGTCCGAGACCTGCACAAACTGACCTGGCGTCTGGTTGTTCAGAAATCCGGATCAAAGGCACGCCCCTATCCACAGAACCGGATTGTGTCGGTTTGCCCCATAAACCGAGAACAATCTGGCCCATAGTGGTGAATTGATCGCCTCAAGGACCAAACGCTTCGGAAAGCGTTGACAGCTTGGACCAAATTCGGACACATTCGCCATAACGAAACGTTGATTCTGAAGTTGTCGGTGGGGGCCGACGGAAGATGTGAACAGCCGCAAGGTGATCGCATGAATATGACCCCTACTGTCGCCTCTGCTGCGGCTGTTTCGAACCCACCTCCGATCCCCTTGGATCGGTTCACACGGCCAGATGGACGCCCTCAGCGCGTGATGCCTCTCATGCGCAGGATTGAGGTCGTCCATCTGTCGCCATCCCAGGATATTTCTGAATTCACCCGCATCGTGCCGGCCATGCCATCGTTCGAGGATGCCTTTGCTGCCTTTGCCCGCAATACGTTGATCCAGACCGAGCGGGGGCACATCAATGTCGAGGATTTGTTGCCCGGCGACCGGGTCCGCACCGTGGATCATGGCTTTCAGCCGCTGCTGTGGCGCGGCATGACCCTGCTGGTGCCGCAGGCGAATGGCCAGGACCCGGCAATGGGCAAACTGACCCGTGTTGCCGCAGATGCGCTTGGCATCGCCCGGCCAATGTCAGATCTGATTTTAGGCCCCCGCGCCCGGCTGGCCCATGCCGCGCCCGGCATCCGGCAACTGACCGGCCAAGACCGCGCCTTTGTGCCGGTTCGGGATTTCATCGACGGCATTAATGTGATGGAACTGACCCCGCCCGCACCGGTGCAGGTATTCCATCTGGGGTTTGCATCGCATGTCCGGCTGTTGGCCGGTGGGGTTGAAGTCGAAAGCTTTCATCCAGGGCCGCCCCATGCTTTGGGGCTGCGCGGTGATCTGCTCGCCCTCTATATGTCCTGTTTCCCGCATATGGCCGATCTGGAGGCCTTTGGCCCTATGGCCCTGCCCCGCATCCGCATCGCCGATCTGGACTTGATCAGCGCCGCCTGACCTGCTGTGCTGTCCCCTCGCATGCTGCAATGCATGCGGTCCGCTGGACCCGATCTATCGCGCGGGGCCTTTCATTCATCTATTTAGTTGACTGACATCGGCGCGAGGTTTAATTCATCCATATGGTTGAACGAATCAACTCCGACCCGCTGACTAAGATTTTGAAGGCCGTCAGTGACCCCACTCGCCGGGCCATATTGACGCATTTGGCACAAGAAGGACCGACCCGTGTAACCGAAATTGCTGCGCGTTTCGAGATGAGCCTGAATGCCATATCGAAACATATCATGGTGATAGAGCAAGCCGGACTTGTCAGCCGCCGGACCCAATGGCGTGAACATCTGATTGAAATTCAGATGTCGCCTTTAGTTGAAATTGACCAGTGGTTCACTGGGCTGCGTTCGATCTGGGCGCAGCGGCTTGATGTGCTGGCCGAATTATTAACTCAGGAGCAAACGAATGACCGATCTGACTTTGACTTGCCGCCGGACAATTAGCGCCAGCCCGCAACAGGTTTATGCAGCCTGGCTGGACCCGGCGATGATGACGCGCTTTATGTCGCCCCGTCCGGACATGCATGTGGCCGAGGTCCGCTCTGATCCGCGTGAAGGCGGCCGGTTCTTTGTTCTGATGGTTGGCGACAAAGACTATCCGCACGAAGGCACCTATAAAACCCTGACCCCACATTCGCGCATTGTGTTCACATGGGAAGCGCCATGGTCTGCCCCCGATACCCAGGTTGAATTGCAGTTCACTCCTGTGGCGGATGGCACCGAAGTGGTGTTGACCCATGTAAAATTCATGTCCGAAGAAAGCCGTGATGGTCATGCAAAAGGGTGGGATGGCATTTTGGGTAAACTTGATGCCCTGTTGACAGCGGGCCAGCAGCCAAGGCCCTGAGAAACCTGACCTATCGGTGCATCAGACGGATGTCGGACATGTTTGTCCGACTCGCGGTGCAACATTGACCCTAAGCGTCCCGCTTCAGCCGTTCTTCCAGCACGTCGAACGGCACACCGGGGTCATCCTTGGCCCCGCGTATGACCAGTGAGGTTTTGACATTCGCCACATTCGGGGCGGATGTCAGTTGTTCAGTCAGAAAGTTCTGAAACGTCCGCAGGTCAGGCGAAACGCATTTCAGGACAAAATCCACCTCGCCATTCAGCATGTGGCATTCGCGGACCAAGGGCCAGCTGATGCACTTCGCCTCGAACGCGGTCAGGTCGGATTCGGCCTGGCTGATCAGCCGGACCATGGCGAACACCTGCACCTCGAACCCCAGTTCGCGCGGGTCGATGTCGGCGTGGTAGCCGCGGATATAGCCCTGCTCTTCCAATGTCCGCACCCGGCGCAGACAGGGTGGGGCCGAGATTCCCACCCGGGAGGCAAATTCGACATTGGTCATCCGGCCATCGGCTTGCAATTCTGCCAGGATCATCCGGTCAATCTGGTCTAATTTCAATCCGGGCACAGGCTCGTCTCCATTCAGCTTTGCCAAAGACTACGCGAACGCCGCACTTTGCGCAATATTATTTCACCGCCGCGCAACATCCTGAACGAATCTGGCGCTGTTTCACGTCCCTGACACACGGGGTCCAGACAGGGTTTCAACGCGAGCCTTGAGCCGCTATATGCATTGGCGTTCCCCTGCAAGAGGCTGCGCCCCATGTCCAAGACCCGTCATACCAAAGTGCTGATCATCGGCTCCGGCCCTGCCGGCTATACCGCTGGTGTCTATGCG
>JANOMH010000132.1:0-2908 GCA_031420215.1 Rhodobacterales bacterium
ATCATGCCTGTGGACCGACCCGAAGAGGAATGGGCCGACCTGCAAATCATCTTTTCCACCTCTGATGGAGATGTGCGCCGTAACGCCTTGTCAGACTTCACAAATGTCATGCGCAACGGCAAAATCGCGATGAAACTGCCAAATGCAGAAACATTGTTGGTGAATGCCCGCATCTGTTCGGACGACGATGACATCATGCTGGTCACCGATTCCGGCCGGGCGATCCGGTTCCAGACCACCGATGTGCGCGTATTCAAGGGCCGCGATTCCACCGGCGTGCGTGGGATCAGGCTGTTGGGCACTGACCGCGTGGTGTCGATGGCGGTGATCCGACATTTCGATGCAACTTCCGAAGAGCGCGCCGGATACCTGAAAATGCGCCGCGCCATGGCCGGGTTGACGGACGAGGCCGAGAATGACGATGAAGAGCCGACCCAAGGCGCAATCAGCCCGGAACGCTATGCGCAGATGTCGGCGGCAGAAAATCTGATCCTGACGATTACATCAAAAGGGGCCGGTAAGCTTAGCTCCAGCCACGATTATCCGGTGCGGGGGCGCGGCGGCATGGGTGTCGCCGCGATGGACAAAGGCATGCGTGGCGGGGATCTGGTTTCGGCGTTTCCGGTCGAAAATGGCGATCAGGTGATGCTGGTCACCAACACCGGACAGTCGATCCGGGTGCCGGTTGACGGGATCTCGTTCCGGTCGCGTGGGGCCGGTGGGGTCAAGGTGTTTGATACGGGGGCTGGCGAAGAAGTGGTCAGTGTCGCCTGGATTGCCGATCAGGGCGAAGAGGACGAAGGCTAGCGGCATTCCGCGCATTGGCTCAAGAGTATGTGAATCCATGCGGATTGCTGAAAATCCGGCGGTCTGCTAGACTTATCCACAGAGGGGCAACAGACCCCGCAGTAAGAGTAACCTGAGGATTGAGCATGAAATATCACATTTTGGCGGCGGCCGTTCTGGCCGCTGCGGCTGGTTCCGTGCAAGCGCAGGGGTTCGGCTTTTCCGGTGGTGAAATATCTGCCGAAGCTCTGGCCTATAGCGACGGTGGCGATATCGGCTCGACAGCCTACAGTGGGGCGCTGGAGTTCAGCATCAACCGCAACATCAGTGTCGCTGTTGATCTGGGCTTTTACGGATTGCAAACCCTTGATCTGCAAGCGGATACGGCCACGATCCACGGTATCTATCAACTCAGTGATACCGTCTCGCTCGGTGCGTTTTATGGGCGCGATCAATTGGAAGGCAGCAATGCCACCGTCATCGGGATCGAGGGTGGCACTGAATTTGCAGGCGCTGCGGTCGAAGGTTACTTTGCGCAACTGGATGGTGCAGGCGACAATGCCACGCTGCTGGGCGTCAGCGGTGAATATGGAATTTCCGACAGCATTTCGGCGCTTGGCAGCTTTAACATTGCCGATCTGGGTGATGCGAGCAGCAACCGGTTGGCCATCGGCGGCCAATATGCTATCGCCAGCGGTCCCGAATTATGGGCCGAGGTTGGAACCATGAAAATTGATGACGGGTCATCCGCCTCGAATGATACATTCCTCAGCATTGGGGCCCGGATCGAATTTGGGGCCGCACGTGGAACCACCTTTGGCCGGCGCAGTCTGTTCGAAACGGGCACCGGGTTCTAGTCAGATTCACTGCTGGATTTGCCCAGTTTTTGCCCGGTCGCCCAGTGCTGCCTGGCGTGAATATGCAATATTATCAAGCCAACTTGCGGCTTTTACCCAAACAGGTTAGGCGGACTCATACCCCTTTGTTATGGAGCCCGAAATGCGGCTGTGCTGGATCCCGTTTTGCGTCTTGGCGGGTTCCTCGCTTCAGGCCCAAACCCTCACATCCGGTTTTGCCGATCTGAGTTTTGGAGGGCTTTTCGGGGATGCTGGCACCCTGGATGGCGGTCGGCTGAGTGCAGAAACCCAATGGGCTCTGGGTCCGGTCGGGTTGCAGATCGGTGCGAGTTTAGCCGGATTTGGCAGCGAGAATTCCGCCGCAGCCTTTCGCGCCATCCTGACCCGCGATCTGCAACGGCCGGTGCGCCTTGGCCTGTCCATCGCGTATGAAACCAATGACGGGGTCAAGGACGATACGGTCACTTTTGGATTTCACGGGTTGTACCGGTCAGATTGGACCGATCTGGAAGCCAACCTGCTGTTGCCCAACCACATTCGGGACACCGGGACGTTTTCATTCAATATTGCGGGCGAGCAGTGGTTGACACGAGATATGTCAATCAAAACAGACCTTTACCGCCTGTCCACCGACACCGAAGACCCAGATTACTATTCGATCAGCTTGCAGCTAAATCATGCGGTCAATGACACGTTGACGATCTTTGCCCAAGGGTTTCAGACCGTGTCGGATGACTATGATATCAAAGGCGAGGGCACCCACATCGGCATGGCCTACCAAGTGACGCCTGCGCTGCAGGTGGTCGCCACGCTGGATCAGCTGCGGCCGCAAGTCGGTGACGTGTCATCCGGGCTGACACTGGCCCTGCGCTATGATTTCGGCGGCCCGCGCGACGACGGCCAGATGTTTCAGACCGCGATCAGTCCGGACCGTTTCTATTTCGGCGCCTTTGAACCCGCCTCTTGAGCGTGCGCCGACCTTGGTCTAAGTCCGGGGTTATGGCACAGAAACTAAACATCATCGGCGGCGGCATGGCCGGGTCAGAGGCGGCCTGGGCTGCGGCAAATGCCGGGCTGCAGGTCGTCATCCATGAGATGCGGCCCAAGGTCGGAACTTTTGCGCACCGGACCGGCGATCTGGCGGAAATGGTCTGTTCCAATTCGTTCCGCTCCGATGACGACGAACAAAACGCCGTGGGGCTGCTGCATTGGGAAATGCGCAGCGCGGGCGGGTTGGTCATGCAGATGGCTGCCCGGCACAAACT
>JANOMH010000133.1:0-2259 GCA_031420215.1 Rhodobacterales bacterium
AGTTGGCTGATTTTCTTGTCAGCTGAATCATGCAGGTCAACGAGTTTCAAAAGCTCTTCGGCCTTGGCGCGGCGGGTCGCCTTGTCGGCACCGCGAACTTCAAGACCGAAGGAAATATTCTCCCAAACCGGCATCAGCGGAAACAGCGCGAGGTTCTGGAATATCAGCGCCGTGGGCCGCTGGTTCGGGCGCTGGCCCTGCATATCCTTGCCACCGATCCGGATCACCCCTGATGAGGGGTCGGTGAACCCCGAAATCATCCGCAGGATCGTGGTCTTGCCACAGCCGGAGGGCCCGAGGAACGAAAAGAACTCTCCGGGCTGGATGTTGACGCTGACATGATCCACAGCCCGAAAGCTGCCAAAATCGCAGCAGATATCGTCCAGTTCTATCCCGGCGCTCATTCAGATCGTCCCTTTCCGTTGGTCGTTTCTTGTCTTTTGGTTTTGGTCAGCGTAGCAGGCTGCGGTTGCAACGCAATGCCTATGACCAGCTCACGCGCTGGCCCGGTCACAGACAGCAAAACGCCGGGCCTTTGGGGCCCGGCATTCGCTCAAGTGCCTGAAATCAGGACGCTTTGTATTTGTCGGAGTATTCCGCGCGCTTGGCGAGGAATTCGGCGGACTGGTTCGGCCACCAGTATAGGTTGGCCAAGGCTTCGTCATTGAAGGTGCCGCTATAATAGGCGGCGACGTCGGGGTTCAGCAGTTCGGCCGAGCCTTTGCCCACCGGGTTGGACGAGAAGGCGGAGGCCCACATTGCCGCCCCTTCGGCGGTCGACACCCATTTGGCCAGTTCGTGGGCCTGATCGACGTTCGCGGCATTGGCTATCAACACAAAGCCCTGATGCCAGGCAAAGGCACCTTCGACCGGGGCGGCATAGCCATAGCCGTCATTGCGCAGGTTGAAGCCGGTGGAATCCCAGCACAGGCCGACGGTCGCGCCATTCGCAACAAACCCGGCGTTGGCTTCGTTTTCGCCCGACCAGAACTGCACGACGTTGCCTTTGGCGGCGACAGCGGCGGCCAATGCGATATCCCACAACTCGACCATGGCCCCCATGTCGGAATAGCCATCCATCCAGGGACGCGGCAGACCGCCGGTCGCATCAAGGTAACGGCCCATCGCGGCCAGCGCCGAATGCGGACGCAGCACAACCTGGTTGGCCGGGTCAAACAACGCGGCCAGGCTGGCCGGATCGCCCAGCACAGCGGTTTCCTTGTTATAGACCAGCGCTTCGGTGCCCCAATTGGACGGGACATATTTCAGCGCGCCACCAATGCGCGACCGCTCGCCGGCATTGCCATCGGCCAGACCGGGCAGATAGTTGTCCATCGCCAGCTTGGCCTCGTCCCATGCGCCAAGCAGGCCATTGGAATCCCAAGCACCGACCCGTTCGATCGTCGGTTCGACCACGTCGATACCGCCGGTTTCCAGCGACACTTTGCCTTGGGCAAACATCGTGTCCTGATCGGGTTGCTCGTTGAAATTCACGGTGATGCCGGTGGCGGCCGTGAACGCCGGGAAGACGGTTTCGGCCAGGGCGGGATAACCGGCCCAGCCCATGAAGTTCAGCTCTCCACCTGCCGCATAGGCGCGGGTTGCGAGCATCGGGGTGGCAAGCGCCCCCACACCGACAGCAGAGTTCGCAAGGAACGTCCGGCGGCTTACAGTTTTAACATTGCGTGTCATATCGTCTCTCCCATGGGGCATTTTGCGTCAGTTCTGGTTAAGGTTCGGCACTGATCGCGTGGCAGCTAAGCTAAAGGTAATCGGACTCGGGTTCAGGACACAAGACAAAGCCTCGTGACGCAAACCTCCGGGCAAAGTTCTTTGGCTTTTACGCTGCCCTGTCAACTTGTTATTGCAGTCCAGCCCCCGAGTTGATGAGTCCAGTTGGCGCAACCCCTTGATTTTGCCCGCTCAGGTTGCATTGACTTGCGCGCGACCTGCCAGATTTTCCGCCATGATGCACAAAAGTTCAAACATCACTGTCACCCCGATGAATGCGGTCGCCCCGCTGGCATCAAACGGCGGCGACACTTCGACCATATCTGCCCCCACAATATTCAACCCCTTCAGCATCCGCACCACCTGCAGCGCCTGATAGCTGTTCGGCCCGCCAATTTCGGGCGTCCCGGTGCCGGGGGCAAAGGCCGGGTCGATAAAGTCGATGTCATAGCTGACATAGGTTTCGCCCTGCCCGGCAATCTCGCGGGCCTGTTCCATCACATCGGCAGGCCCACGGGCATGAAACTC
>JANOMH010000134.1:0-10410 GCA_031420215.1 Rhodobacterales bacterium
CCCTGGATCACGGCGGCAGTAACAGGATCAATCCGGCTCATGCTATGGCTCCTTGGGTCAGGATGATGCTGCCTGACGGGTGGACTGTCGCGGTCCAGCCGGGCGGGACAATGGTCGTGCTATCCTTTTGCAGGATGATCGCCGGGCCATTGAACGGTGTTGCAACGGGCAGCAGGTGGCGGGCGTAGCTGGGCGTGTCAAAACTTTGCAAGGCCGCTTTGACCCGGAACACACAAGGCGCGCGCCGGATTTCGGCATCCTTCAGCAGCCCGCCTTTGGCCGCTTTCAACGCCTGCAGATGCGGCATGGCCCCTGTCCCGATAACCCGCAGATTGACGATCTCGATCGGATTGGCGGGGAACGCATGGCCATATTCGGCGGCATGGGCGGCGTGAAAAGCATCAAAGACCATGGCCATAGAGTCGGGCGAAACTTTCCCCACCGGGACGCTCACCTTTAATTCATAGCCCTGCCCAACGTAGCGCAGATCGCCCACCCGGGCAAAGCGCACATCTGCCGCCGGGATATGGTCGGCTTCAAAAAGCCCCGCCAAGCCCTTGGTCATGCTGTCAAAATCGGCATTGATCCGGTCAAGGTCAAGTGCGGTCGAGACCTGAAACTGGGTGCGGACTGCATCATACTTCAGATCGGTGGTCAGCAACCCCATCGCCGAGGTGATGCCCGGCCATGGCGGCACAATTACCAGCGGCACTTGCAGCATTGCCGCCACTTCGGCCCCCTGCAACGGCCCCGCTCCGCCCATCGCGACCAGTGCAAAACCGCGCGGATCGATGCCCTTTTGCACAGTGCGGGACCGGATCGCATTGGCCATATTGGCGTTCAGAATGGTCAGAACCCCCTCTGCCGCCTCGTTCACCCCAAGGCCCAGGCTGTCGGCCAGTTCGGTGATAACCCGCAGCGCGGCGGCAGGGTCCAGCGTCATCGCGCCGCCCAGAAAATCCTGTGGTGCCAACCGGCCCAGCACTACATTGGCGTCCGTCACCGTCGGCTGATCGCCACCAAAGCCGTAAGCCGCAGGGCCGGGCAATGCGCCCGCACTTTGCGGCCCGACCCGGAAAGCGCCACCCCGGTCGATATGTGCAATCGACCCGCCGCCTGCACCAATGGTGTGGATATCCAACATCGGCATCAGCAGTGGAAACCCGGCAATATGGGTCGAACGGGCATCAGTTTCGACGATCCTGCCATCGACAATGATCCCGATATCGGCAGAGGTGCCGCCGATATCAAAGGTAATCAGCCGGTTATGCCCGGTCTGCGCCCCCACCCAACCACCGCCCAAAACGCCCGCAGCCAGCCCTGACATCAATGTTAGCGCTGGTTTTTCGGTGACCATCTTGGCCGTGGCGACCCCGCCGTTGGACGCCATGATCCGCAGTTGCGCCATCATGCCCAATTCGTGCAGGGCGCTTTCCAGATGGGCAATGTAGCTGCCGACCTTGGGGCCGATAAACGCGGCCAGGGCCGCAGTGGTAAACCGCTCGAATTCGCGAAACTGCGGCGAGACCTGCGCAGATGTGGTGACGAACACACCCGGCATTGCGGCGCGGACAATGGCGGCGGCCCGATCCTCGTGCGCCGGGTTCAGGTAGGAAAACAGAAAACAGATGGCGACAGACGTGACCCCTTCGGCCAGCAATTCCTGCGCGGCCTGCTGCACTGCTGCCTCATCCAGCGGAACCAGTTCCGCCCCGGTCGGCGGGGTCAGCCGCCCGGCCACCGTCTTGCGATAGCGCCGGGCGATCAGCGGCCGGTTCTGCCATGGCAGTTCCTGCATGATCGAATAATGCTCCACCCGTTGATGCCGCCCGATGTGCAACACATCGCGGAACCCTTCGTTGGTGATCAGGCCAGTGCGGGCGCCCTTGTTTTCCAGCACTGCATTGGTCGCAATGGTAGTGCCGTGGAACACAAAGGCAATGTCGGCGGGGTCAACGGCGGCCAATGCACATATCTCGGCAATGCCCAGCATCACCCCAATCGAGGGATCAGCAGGTGTGGTTGCGACCTTGTGGATGCTCAGCGCCCCGGTTGCCATGTCGCTATAGACGATGTCGGTAAAGGTGCCGCCCACATCAACGCCGATGGTTTTCATCCAAAGCTCCTGTGCCGGGATCACTTGATTATGTATTCACAATGCATTTTGTCCCGACAAGGATTCGGTTCATTCTGCCAGCGCGAACACAGCGGGACGCCTAATTTTTGGGCAAACCGACCGGCGCAGCGTCCAGGATCTGATCCGCTCTTGTATGCCCCGGACTTTGGCAGCAGCATTGTCCAAGACGAAAACCGGGGCCGCCATGACCGAACTTGACCTTGATCCCGCCGCCATAGAAGCCATGATCCTGCAACTGGGTGCGATTGGGGCGCATTCCGGCACCGGCGTCTGGCGCACCGTCTATTCCCCCGAATGGGTCAAGGCGACGGATCTGCTGGCCGATTGGGCCGGTGCGGCCGGACTGCTGGTCCGGCGCGATGCCGTCGGAAACCTGTGGGCCAGAACACCGGGCGAGTCCAAAGCAAAATCAGTCGTTTCTGGCAGCCATATCGACAGCCAATGCCCCGGCGGCCGCTATGACGGCGCTTTGGGGGTGATTTCCGCATTGGTTGCAATCACTGCTTTGGTGGCAAAACACGGCCCGCCGGTCCGCCCGCTTGAGATGCTGTGCCTGTGCGAGGAGGAAGGCAGCCGCTTTCCCAGCGCCGGATTCTGGGGGTCGCGCGCCATCACCGGGCGGATCAGACCGGGCGATGCGGATACCGTGCTTGATGCAAATGGCGCGCCGATCAGTGCGGCGATGCGGGCGGTCGGGCTGGACCCCGGCGTGATTGCGACAGCCCAGCGCGCCGATATCGCGGCTTTTATCGAATTGCACATTGAACAGGGGCCGATCCTTGAACAAGCCAATCTGCCAGTCGCCGTGGTCAACGCGATCACGGGGATTCGGCATACACAAGTCACCCTGACCGGACAGGCCAACCATGCCGGGGCCTTTCCGATGGACCTGCGGCACGACCCGATGGCAGGCTTTGCCGAGATCGCCTCGACCCTGATCAACCATGCGCACCGGCTTGGCCGGCCTGCGGTCACCACCATCGGGCGCTGCATACCCTATCCGAATGCCGGCGCGATCATCCCCGGATCGGTGACTTTTACGTTGGATGCCCGGCACCCTGATCCTGCGGCCTATGCCCAGATGCACAGCACCCATCTGGCGGTGATGACCGAGGTGGCCACGCGGCGCGGATTGGGATTATCGCTGGAAATTCAGTTTGATCTGCCGCCGACACTGTCAGACCCAGGGCTTGTATCGGTGTTGCAAAACGCCGCTGCGGATGTGCCGCATCTGACGATGGCCAGCGGCGCAGGGCACGATTCGCAACAGTTGGCCGCGATTTGTCCGGTCGCGATGATCTTTGTGCGGTCAGAGGGCGGGCGCAGTCATACGCCCGAGGAATTCTCGGCCCTGCCCGATATTTTGGCAGGCATTCGGGTCCTGGCGGGGGCACTATACGCTTTGGCCTATGGCGACCATCCCGCACTGACATCGTAAATTGCGGATACAGAAGTCATCAATGACGGACGATACAACCCTTACGGGATCGAATCGCCCAGCCCGTTGCGGGACAAATCCCGCTACTTTGACAGGGCAAATCAACTCGTCATGCATTTCGTGTCCAAAAATCATGCACATGACTTTCGCGTCACCACAAAAATGCACGATTTGAGACCATCCGATGCCCATAGGTCAAGCAAACGACTATTCCTGCACCACATTGCCCGCCTATGATTTGATCAGAGCAATGAGTCGGAGACTATTTGGTGCGCACCTCACTCGATCTGGAACTGGTGTCGGTCACCAAGCGCTACGGCGACGCCGTCGCAGTCAATAAAGTCAGCCATCTGTTTACCGGGGGGAAGTATGTTTGCCTGTTAGGGCCATCCGGCTGTGGCAAATCCTCGACCCTGCGGATGATTGCCGGGCATGAAACGGTCAGCGACGGGGCGATCATACTGGGTGGCAAGGATGTATCCAAGCTGCCGCCCGCGCAGCGCGGCACCGCGATGATGTTCCAAAGCTATGCCCTTTTCCCGCATATGAATGTGCGCGACAACGTCGCCTTCAGCCTGAAAATGAAGGGCATGGACAAGGCAGAGCGGCATAAAAAGGCCAATGAGATGCTGGACCTGGTCGGCATGACCAGCTTTGCCGACCGCCTGCCGGCGCAATTGTCTGGTGGCCAGCAGCAACGTGCAGCTTTGGCCCGCGCCCTGATCACCAATCCCCAAGTGCTATTGCTGGATGAACCCTTGTCGGCGCTTGATCCATTCCTGCGCATCCGGATGCGTGGCGAGCTGAAGAAACTGCAACGCGAAACCGGAATTTCGTTCATCCACGTCACCCATGGGCAGGACGAGGCGCTCGCCCTTGCAGATGAAATCGTAGTGATGAACAACGCCGCCATTGAACAGGTTGGGTCCGCCCGCGACGTGTTCAACGCACCGCAGACTGAATTTGTGGCCCGCTTTATCGGTGGTCACAATGTCATGGCGCTGGAAGGCAAGCGCTTTGCCCTGCGGTCTGACCGGACCCGGATTGGTGCATCTGATCAAGGGGTTGACGCCGCCGTTCTGGGCTTTGAATTCCTCGGGCCGCAAGTCGCCGTCAGCCTGATGGGCCCCGGCGATACCGACCTTGTCGCCATGATTCCGGAAGATAGTTTTTACGCAACCCCCCTCGACCTTGGGGCAACCGTGCGTGTTGGCTGGGATGCCGCCGACCTGCACCAACTGGCCAGCTAACCGGCCCCTTCCCGATCCGGGGCCGGATCACACCGATGGGCACTGCTGCCCGTTTGAAAAGGAGAGACAAGGGATGACGAAGTTTACCAAAAACAACGGGCTTAGCCGCCGCACCCTGCTCAAAGGGGCCGCTGCAACCGCCACGGCGACCGCGGGCATGACCATCGGCGCGCCGATGATCTGGGCGCAGAACATTCAGGACGTGGTCCTGCGCCAGGTCGGCACCGGCGTGTCGGCCTTTAACGAAGTGGCCGCCAAGGTGAAAGAGGACCTTGGGTTCACCCTGGAAATGACCGCTCTGGATTCCGACAGCGTGACCCAGCGCGCTGCGACCCAGCCCGACAGCTATGACATCGCCGATATCGAATACTGGATCTGCAAAAAGGTCTGGCCCACCGGCAACCTGCAAGCCATGGATATTTCGAAAATCGCCAACTATGACAAGATCGTCGGCATCTTTCGCGATGGCAAACTGACCCCCGAAAGTGTCATCGCCCAGGGCACCGCGCCGCATTCCGTAGGCTTTGTCGAAGGCCCCGGTTCGACCACCTTCAGCACGCAGGATAGCGGCTGGATGACCCTGATCCCGACGATTTATAACGCCGACACTTTGGGCATCCGCCCCGATCTGATCGGTCGCCCGATAGACTCCTGGGCCGAACTGTTGAACCCCGAATTTGCCGGCAAAGCCTCGATCCTTGATATTTCTTCCATTGGAATCATGGACATGGCCATGGTCTGCGAAGCCATGGGCGAGATTCAATATGGCGACAAAGGCAACATGACGACGGACGAAATCGACAAGACCATGGCGATCTTTACCGCGGCCAAACAAGCCGGCCAGTTCCGCGCCTTCTGGAAGACATTCGACGAGTCGGTCAACCTGATGGCGTCGGGCGAGGTCGTGATCCAGTCGATGTGGTCGCCCGCGATCACTGCGGTGCGGGCCAAGGGCGTGCCTTGCGTCTATCAGCCGCTGAAGGAAGGCTATCGCAGCTGGGGTGGCGGTTTGGGCCTGTCGGCTGGCTTGACCGGGCTACCGCTGGATGCGGCCTATGAATACATCAACTGGTATCTGGATGGCTGGGTCGGCGGCTTCCTGATGCGGCAGGGCTATTATTCGGCCGTGCCGGAAACCTCCAAGAACTTCATGGATGAAAACGAGTGGGGCTATTGGTTCGAGGGCAAGGCCGCCACCGCTGATATCGTCAGCCCGCAGGGCACCGTGATCGAAACTGCCGGTGCTGTGCGCGATGGCGGGTCGTTCAATGACCGGATGGGCAAAGTGGCCTGCTGGAATGCCGTGATGGACGAAAACCAGTATATGGTCCGCAAGTGGAACGAATTCATCGCCTCCTAAGGTGATCTCACGGGCCGCCCCTGACGAAGGGGCGGCCCGAATTTTTCAAGGCCAGATGATGCATAACCTGTTGAAACTTCCCAATGTCCGCAGCTGGCTTTTGGCCCTGCCGATGTCTGCTGTTCTGCTGTTCTTCCTGTTGTTGCCGATTGGCATGATCGTGATCGTCAGCTTTTGGGGGGCGAACGAGTTTTCGATCTACCCGGCCTTTCAGTTCGACAATTACCAATATCTGTTCGGGTCAGCCGTCACCTACAAGGTGTTCCTGAAAACCTTCATCTTTACCGGGGTCACTTGGTTTTTTTGCCTGCTGATCGGGTTCACCGTAGCGTTCTTTCTCGCCTTTCACGTCCGCACCCTGAAATGGCAAATCGTCCTGTTCCTGATCACCACGATCCCGTTCTGGACCTCCAACATTATCCGCATGATCTCCTGGGTGCCATTTCTGGGGCGCAACGGGCTGGCCAACACCGCCCTGCAGAACATGGGCCTGATCGACAGCCCGCTGGAGTGGTTGTTGTTTTCCGACTTCGCGGTCTGTCTGGCGTTCGTCCACCTCTATACGCTTTTCATGGTAGTTCCGATCTTTAACACCATGATGCGGATCGATAAATCATTGATCGAGGCGGCGCGGGACGCCGGGGCCACCGGATTTCAGACCCTCACAAATGTGATTATCCCGCTGACCAAGCCCGGCATCATGATCGGCTCGATTTTCGTGGTGACACTGGTGATGGGCGATTTCATCACCGTGCGGTTCATGTCCGGCTCGCAATCCGCCAATGTCGGGCGGCTGATTTCGAATGACATCGGCCTGCTGCAATACCCCTCTGCCGCCGCCACCGCCGTGGTCCTGCTGCTGACGGTGCTCTTGACCATCGCGATCATGCTGCGTTTTGTCGATATCCGGAAGGAGCTGTAGAATGGATGGCCACCGCCCCGCCTCATTCTACCTGCTTGGCGGCTTTTTCCTGCTGTTCCTGCTGTTCCTCTACGGCCCAACATTCACCATCGGCATCCTGAGCTTTCAGGGGCCAGAGGGGGGGCTGACGTTCCCGATGCGCGGCTGGTCGCTGCATTGGTTCGACCAATTGTTCAAGGAACAGGCGATTGGTGACATCTGGGGTGCATGGCGGCGGTCCATCGGCCTCGGCCTCATGGTCATGGTCACCACGGTGGTCGTTTCGGTCATGGGCGGGCTGGCGTTCCGGCGGCGGTTCACCGGGTCCACGACCCTGTTCTATGTCATCATCGCCAGTCTCGTGATCCCGTCGATCCTTGTCTCACTGGGCGTAGGACTGATATTTAACCAGATCGGCATCCGCGCCCATTGGGCGACCTCCGGCTTTGGCGCGCAACTGACCTGGACCCTGCCCTTTGGCCTCTTGATCATGTTCGCCGTGTTCAACCGCTTTGACGGGTCTTACGAAGAGGCGGCGCGGGACCAAGGCGCATCCACATGGCAGGTTTTCTGGCACATCGTCCTGCCGCTGATCGCACCCGCACTGATCGGGGTCGCCCTGTTCGGCTTTACGCTGAGTTATGACGAAGTGGCCCGGTCAATCATGGCGACAGGCAGCAAGAACACCCTGCCGCTGGAAATTCTGGGGATGACGACCAATGTCACCTCGCCGGTTCTGTATGCGCTGGGCACGCTGACCACAGTGTTTTCCCTGTGTGTGATCCTGCTGTTCCTGATCATCGTGACCGTGATCCAGCGCCGCCGGGCGCGGGCCGGGTCGGATGCGGGCAAGGGGCTGGTGTGATGAAACTGGCGGTGATCAATCCGAACTCCACCCGGTCGATGACCGACAAGATCGCCGCAGCCGCCCGGCTTGCCGCGCCTTTGGCGACTATCGACGGGCGCACCTGCGCCGGATCGTCCGCATCAATCCAGGGCCCCGCCGATGGCGCCGCTGCCCTGCCGCATCTGCTGGCCGAAGTGCAGGCCGCCCATGCCGCCGGGGCCGACGCTTGCATCATCGCCTGTTTCGACGACACCGGGCTGGCGCAGGCGCGGGGGCTGGTTCCTATCCCCGTTGTCGGCATCGGAGAGGCAGCCTTTCACGCCGCGATGATGTTGGGGCACCACTATTCCGTCGTCACGACCCTGTCGGTCTCTGTCCCGATCATTGTGGATAATATCAAAGCTTACGGCCTTGGCTCGCATTGCCTGAATGTCCGGGCCTCGGAAGTCCCCGTGCTCGACCTTGAAAAGCCCGGCTCCGACGCGCGGGCCAAAATCTCCGCCGAAATCGCTCTGGCCCTTGTGCAGGATCACGCCACAGCCATCGTCCTTGGCTGCGCCGGCATGGCCGATCTGGCCGCTGCTTTATCCGCCGAACATGGTATCCCGGTCATCGACGGCGTCGCCGCTGCCTGCGGATTTGCCCAGACCCTTGTCCATTTGCAAAAGGCCGCCTGATGCCCCGCAACCTGATCACCGCCGCCGCCCAGATGGGTCCGATTGCAAAATCCGAAACCCGCAAAGATACCGTCGCCCGCCTGCTGGCGATGATGCGCGAGGCCAAGGGGCGCGGCGCGGAACTGGTGGTGTTCACCGAACTCGCCCTGACCACGTTTTTCCCGCGCTGGATGATCGAGGATCAGGCCGAACTGGACGCCTATTACGAAACCGAAATGCCCTCGGCAGCCACCCAGCCCTTGTTTGACGAGGCCAGGAAACTCGGCATCGGCTTTTACCTCGGCTACGCAGAACTGACCCCCGACGGGCACCGCTACAACACCTCGATCCTGGTCGACACCAAAGGCCAGATCATCGGCAAATACCGCAAGGTGCATTTGCCCGGCTGGTCCGAACCGCTGCCGAACCGGGCGTTTCAGCACCTCGAAAAGCGCTACTTCGAACCCGGCGATCTGGGCTTTCCGGTGTTCCGGGGCTTTGGCGGGATCATGGGCATGTGTATCTGCAATGACCGGCGCTGGCCCGAAACCTACCGGGTGATGGGCCTGCAGGGGGTCGATATGGTGATGCTGGGCTATAACACCCCGTTCGGCCACCTGAACCAACAGCCCATCGACAGCCTGACCCTGTTTCACAACCACCTGTCGATGCAGGCCGGGGCGTACCAGAATGCCACATGGGTGGTCGGCACCGCCAAATGTGGCAATGAGGAAGGGTCGAACATGGGCGGCCAGTCGGTCATCATCGCGCCCTCGGGCGAGATCGTCGCCATGGCCACCACCGTGCAGGACGAGGTCATCACCGCCCGCTGCGACCTTGATATGGGGCAGGTCTACAAGGACACGATTTTCAACTTCGCCCAACACCGACGCCCGGAACATTACGGGCTGATCACCTCGCGCACAGGCGCGATCTTGCCGGAGTAAGACCATGACCACCCTCAAAGGCGGCACCATCATCGCTGCCGACCGCACCTATGCCGCCGACATTGCGATCACCGGCGAGGTGATCTCTGCCATCGGCCCCGACCTGCCCGGCGACACGGTGATCGACGCCACCGGCTGCTACATCATCCCCGGCGGCATTGACCCGCATACCCATCTGGAAATGCCCTTCATGGGCACGACCACTGCCGAGACATGGGCCAGCGGCACCTTTGCCGCCGCCTCGGGCGGCACGACCATGGTGGTCGACCACATCATCTCCACCCCCACCGACCTGCTGACACCCTTGGATCAGTGGGAGGAGCGGGCCGCCCGCCAGGCCAGCATCGACTACGGCTTTCACATGTCGATCACCGGCTGGTCCAAGGCGCTATTCGATCAGATGCCGCAGGTCGTGGCGCGGGGGGTCAATACGTTCAAGCATTTCATGGCCTACAAAGGCGCATTGATGGTCAATGATGACGAAATGTTCGCCAGCTTCTCGCGCTGCCGCGAGCTGGGCGCCATCCCCTTTGTCCATGCCGAAAACGGCGATGTGATCGCGGCACTTCAGGCCAAACTGATGGCCGAAGGCAACACTGGCCCCGAAGCGCATGCCTATTCCCGCCCGCCGCAGGTCGAGGGCGAAGCCACCAACCGCGCCATCATGATCGCCGATGCCGCAGGCGTGCCGGTCTATATCGTCCATACCAGTTCCGAAGATGCCCACGAAGCAATCCGCCGCGCCCGCCAAAATGGCCAGCGGGTCTGGGGCGAGCCCCTCGTGCAGCACCTGCTGCTGGATCAGGGCGAATATGCCAACCCCGATTGGGATTATGCCGCCCAGCGCGTCATGTCGCCGCCGTTCCGGGACGCC
>JANOMH010000135.1:0-2719 GCA_031420215.1 Rhodobacterales bacterium
GTCCTGATTGGCCCCGAAGTTGGGCATCTCGTAAGCGGCCTCTTTGCGCACGCAGCCTTCGAGATACTGGAACTGTTCTGGGTCCAGCGGCACGGCGCGGTCGAATTTCACCGGCTCCGGGTAGAGCAGAAGGTTGAGGAAGGGCGAGGCTTCGAAAAACTGGCCCAGCGGATAGGGTGCTTCGTTATGCGCCGCCAGAAAGCTGTTGAAATCATCGTGGATCGGTTTGATGACCGCATTGAATTTCGCATGAAACGCCTTGTGACCGGCGTGGTCATGCACACTCATCCCCGACAGATGCGGCGGGATCGCCTCGTCCTCGATCTCGTTTTCCGAGCAAGAGATGATGCGGACCCAAGGCTTGCCGGATTGCTTGATCGCCGGGAACAGGATGACGTTATCGACGCAGATCACATCCGGGTTTACCCGGGCCAGGATCGCGGGCAGGTCCTGTTGCGCCCATTTGGCGCTGTCCACGATCGCCTCCCAACAATCGCGGACATAGTTGTCGATCTGGTCAATCGGCGCTTTGCGAAAGTTCGGGATATGGCCGTTGATGAAGTTTTCCCAGAACTTGGCGAGCTCATCGGCGGGCATCGGGGCAGAGAGTTTTACCGGATGCGCCTCGAACCCATAGCCCTGATAGACCGGGACAAAGCCGGGGTCGGACAGGAACACGGCGCGGTGTCCGCGTGCGGTGATGGCTTGGGCGATGCCGACAGAGTTCAGCGCGGGGCCGTAGGCCGCTTCGGGGAAAAAGGCGAATATTTTCTGGGGCATGAGCGTTCCTTCAGGCCGGAAAAATGCGGGTGTCTTTGGCGAGCCATCCCAAGGTGACGGGGTCGCCAGTGTTCAGTGATTGCGCCTCGGCCATATCGGCGGTCAGGCGGATGATGACGGGTTTGGGGGCGGCTTCAGTCTGCACATGCAGTTGCAGGTCAAGGCCGTGATAGGCCAGTGCGGTCACGGTGCCGGTCAGGGTGTTGTCGCCGGGGGTCAGCCTGATGCGTTCGGGGCGGACGGCAGCGACGGCGGGGCCCTTGGTCGGGCTGGGCGCGGTGATGCGGGTGCCATTGTCAGTAGTCAGGCCGCCCGCATCGGCCACGCCGGGAAAGAAATTCATCACTCCGATAAAATCGGCGGCAAAGCGGTTGACCGGATACTCGTAGACCTCGCGCGGGGGGCCGGATTGAAGCAGTTTGCCGTCCTTCAGGATGGCGATGCGGTCAGCCATAACCAGCGCCTCCTCTTGATCATGTGTCACGACGATAAAGGTAATCCCGACCTCATGTTGCAAGCGTTTCAACTCCAATTGCATCGCGCCGCGCAGTTTCTTGTCCAGTGCGCCCAGCGGTTCATCCAGCAGCAAAACCCGGGGCCGTTTGACCAAGGCGCGGGCAAGCGCGACGCGCTGTTTCTGGCCACCCGACAGCTGATCCGGCTTGCGGTCGGCATAGGGGGTCAGTTCGATGACGCCAAGGATGTCATCGACGCGGGCGGTAATTTGCGCGCGGGGCAGCCGCTCCATCTCCAGCCCATAGGCGATATTGGCCCGCACGGTCATGTGTGGGAAAAGGGCGTAGGACTGGAACATCAGGTTCACCGGGCGCTTGTTCGGCGGGGTGCCAGAGATGTCTTTGCCGTCGAGCAGAATCTGCCCAGCGGTGGGCGCCTCAAACCCCGCCAGCATCCGCAGTAGCGTGGTCTTGCCGCTGCCCGATGCGCCGAGCAGGGCGTAAAATTCGTTTTCAGCGATGTCGAGGGACACATCGTCAACCGCCAGCATGGTGCCGAAAGCTTTGGAGATATTGCGGATTTGCAAAAGCGGGGTCATTGGCCGGGGATGCCCCCACGGTTCAGGCGTTGGGCAAGGGCCAGTGCTGTCACGCTAAGGCCCAACACAAGTGTTGCCAGCGCGTTGATCTCGGGCGTCACCCCAAACCGGATCATCGCATAGATTTGCATCGGCAAGGTGGTCGAACTCGCGCCTGCGCCGCTGGTGAAAAAGGCGATGATGAATTCATCGACGGACAGGGTGAAAGCGAGGAGTGCGCCTGCGATGATGGCCGGGGCAAGGACCGGGATGACGATGCGTCGGTAAGTGGTGGCAAGAGGTGCCCCAAGGTCGGTCGATGCCTCGACAATCGACCAGTCGAAGGATTTCAGCCGGGCCCGGACCACGGCGCAGACAAAGGCGAGGTTAAAGACAACATGCGCCGCGATGATCGTGTGCAGGCCCATCGGCACCTTGAGCAGCGAGAAAAAGCTGAGCAGGGCGATGGCCAGCACGATGTCTGGAATGATCATCGGGGCAAAGATCAGGGATTCCAACCAGCGGCCCTTGTGGGCCCGCGTTTCAATGCCGATTGCCAGCAAGGTGCCAAGGATCGTGGCAAGTGTGGCGGACACCAATGCCACGATCAGCGTGTTCAGCGCCGCCTGCAAGATGTCCGCATTGCCCAACAGCGCCCCATACCATTTCAGCGAAAACCCGGTCCATGCGGTGGGCAAGCCGCCGTCGTTGAACGACAGCGCGACCAAGACTGAGATCGGGATATACAGAAATGCGAACACCACGCCCAGTATGGTGAACAGCAGCGGGCGGTTATGCATTTTGCCCCCGCTCGACCGCGATTGTTTGCAGCAATAGCAACCCCATCATGATCGCAATCAGCACCATCGACAGCGCGGCCCCAAAGGGCCAGTCATTCGCGGTCAG
>JANOMH010000136.1:0-8337 GCA_031420215.1 Rhodobacterales bacterium
TAGGACGCGACCGACACCATCCCCTCGCCCAATCCGCTATAGACCATCCACCAGCCCACAGCCCCCTGTGCGCCACCCAAGGCACCGACCAACAACAGCCGTTGGGTCCAGCCCGGTGGAATACGCCTGGTCGCCCAGAAAAACAGGAACCCAGCAGCCCAGATTACGCCCATCAGGCGACCCAATTGGCGATGACCCCATTCCCACCAGTAAATCTGTTTGAATTCAGCCAGTTCCATGCCATTGTTCATCAAGTCATATTGCGGGGTCGCCTGATATTTGGCGAACTCTGCCTGCCAATCCGCGTCATTCAGCGGCGGCACTGCCCCGGTGACGGGCTTCCATTCCGTAATCGACAGGCCAGACTCCGTCAGCCGGGTCAAGCCACCCACAGCAATCATCAGCACGACCAGCACGAACAGGACCATCAGCCATACGCGGATAGCGGCGCGCGCATCACGCCTGCCCCGGTCAATCCCGCCGGGAATCAACGCCGGCTTTGCCGCCTCGGTGACCTCTTCAAATATCGCGCGGGGTTTGGTGGCCATGGGTTTCTCCAGCTTTGCCCCGATACCTAAGGCCACCAACCCAAAGCCTCAACCCCGCTCCTTCCAGCGGACCATCTGCCGCAGCACGCCATGCAGCATCTGCACATCGGCGCGGGTCAGCGGCATGCGACCCCAGAAATTGCGCAAGGACATCTGCATGCTGGCGGCCTTGTGATCGGGGAAAAAGAACCCGGCCTCGGTCAGCCGATCCTGATAATGATCCCCCAGCTTCTCTACCTCGATCGCCTGCGCCCAATCGGCCCCCGCCATTTCCACACGGGCCTCTTGCACGATTTGTGTCGCCAGCCGCCATTCATAGGCGACCAGCAACACACATTGGGCAAGGTTCAGCGAGGCAAACTCCGGGTTCACCGGCACATTGATAATCGCCCCCGCACGGGCAATATCGTCATTTTCCATCCCCGCGCGCTCCGGGCCAAACAGCACGGCGACTTTACCGCCAGCGGCGATGCGCAACGCTGCATCCTCCATCGCGGCGGCGGGGGTGAACACCGGCTTGGTCAAGCCACGCGGCCGGGCGGTGGTGGCATAGATAAAGGTGCAATCGGCCACGGCATCCGCTGTGCCATCAAACAACTGCGCCTCGTCGAGCAACCGCCCTGCCCCGCTGGCCATCGCCACCGCTTTGGGGTTGGGCCAGCCATCGCGCGGATCGACCAGCCGCATCCGGTCCAGCCCGAAATTCCACATGCCCCGCGCGGCCGCCCCGATATTCTCGCCCATTTGCGGACGGATCAGAACAAAGGCGGGCTGGGGGGATGATGCGGTCATGATGGGTCGCCTGATACTTTGGCAACTCAACCATGGCAAGCCAAAGCCCCTGGGTTTTCGGAGTTGCCGAAATACTCCGGGGGAGCCCAAAGGGCGGGGGCAGCGCCCCCCTTTTGCTCTCCGGGCCAACCCGCTACAAGGCCCCCAGCCCTCACCGATGGACCCTCACATGCCCGACGACCTGCCGCAGCTTTACCTGATCACCCCACCCGTGCTGGACCTCGATCTGTTCCCGGCACAGCTTGCCGCCTGCCTTGACGCCACCGAAATCGGCTGTGTGCGGCTGTCACTGGCCAGCCGGGACGAGGATCACTTCGGGCGCGCCGCCGATGCGTTGCGCGACATCACCCATGCCCGCGATGTGGCACTGGTGATCGATACCCATATGCTGCTGGTCGAACGGCTGGGGCTCGACGGCGTGCATCTGACCGACGGGGCGCGGTCGGTGCGTAAAATGCGCAAAGACCTTGGCGCCGACGCGATCATCGGCGCATTTTGCGGCGCGTCGCGGCATGAGGGCATGTCGGCGGGGGAATACGGGGCGGATTATGTCAGCTTCGGCCCGGTTGGTCTGTCACCGTTGGGCAGCGGCGAACAGGCCGGGCTGGAGCTGTTTCAATGGTGGTCCGAGATGATCGAGGTCGCCGTGGTGGCCGAAGGGGCCCTGACCCCCGACCTGATCCGCAGCCTGACACCGCATGCCGATTTCTTTGGGATCGGCGATGAAATCTGGGGCAGCGACGACCCGGTCAAAGCGCTTTTGACGCTGCGGGACGCGATGATGTAACCCCGGCCCGGACATAGGTTTCACAGGCCAGCGCCAAGGCCTTGCGACCCTGAAACCGGGTCACATCCAACGGCGGATGATAGATCACGGTCACCCCGCCCTGCCCGGCAGCCGCCAGAACCGCCAGCAGATGCGGGCCAAGGTCCATCGTGCCCCACCAGCCATAAAAGCGCGGATCAGCACCCTTGGGGGCATGGTAGACCACAGAAACCGGTTGTAACTGCAAGCCGTCCTTCAGCTCGGGCTCCAGAAAGGCGGCAAACAAAGCAGGCTTGAACGGCAATACCCGCAGCCCATCGGTCGAGGTGCCCTCGGGGAAGAATACCAGCTTGTGACCTGCCAGCAAACGTGCCCGGAACAGCCCGATCTGTGCGGCCACATCAGCCCGGTCGCGGCGGATGAATACCGTGCCTGTGGCGCGGGCCAGCCAGCCGATGCCGGGCCAGCCCGCCACTTCGGATTTGGCAACAAAATACACCCGCTTTCGGGCATTCAACGCGAAAATATCCAGCCAGGACGCATGATTGGCGACCAACGCACCGGGGCCGGTCAGTGGCTTGCCCTGCACCGCATAGCCTATCCCCAGAATGACCAGGACCGCCCGGCACACCGCTTGGGTCACCCAAGGTGTCACCGGGCGGCGCAGACCGCACAAAGGCCGCTCGATCAGCCGCAACAGCAACAACAGCGCCAGACCGCCAAAAATCAGCACGGCCAAAGGCACCGCCCGCACCACAACCCGCAGCCAGCCCATCGGCGAAATGCGCAGACGCTCCGGCTGATCCGCCGAATGCCAGGTCTGGCTCATCAGTTGCGCCTGGGCCGGGTATACAGCTGTTTTTGCTTGGGATTCATCCGGGCGATATCCATCAGCAGACAGACATCCACAGTGTTGAAAGCGCGGTCAACAAAGGCCCCATCGCCGACCATGCCACCCAGCCGCAGATAGGCTTTGATCAGGGCCGGGGTCTCCAACATGGCTTGGCGGCGATCAATCTTATCGGGCGGCAGCAGGTCCATCGGGGCATAGGTCCGGGCGCAGACTCGCAATTCCGGCGGGGCCAGATGATGCCGATGCAGATAGGATAACGGCTGTGCCAAACGCTGCGGCTCTTGGCCATGAAACGACGCGACACCGAACAGCACTTCGATCTGGTGGTCTGCAATATAATCGGCCAACCCATGCCACAAATGATACATCGCGGTGCCGCCCCGATAGGCCGGATGCAGACAGGACCGGCCCAGTTCCAGCAGCTTGCGGCCGGACCCACGCAGCACCGCCAGGTCATATTCATCCTCGGAATAATACTGTCCCAACCGGCGCGCGCCCGCGTCACCCAGCAACCGATAGACTCCGACCACGTGATCGGTCGCTGGCAGCAGCGGATCGATCAGCAGCAGATGGTCAAAGACCGCGTCAAACCGGTCACGCTCCAGCCCAAGGTCATGGTCAACCAACGGGCCATCGCCGCCTAATTCCTGCACAAACACCCGGTAGCGCAGCCTTTGGGCGGCCAACAGGTCACTTTCGCCCCGGGCCAGTCGCACCGCGAATGTCGGGCTCTGGATCATCATATGGCTTCCCGGACCCTTTTTGTCAGTTGGCACTTTCTAGGGCGACAGGCGAGCCTTGGCAACTCTGCCCGGTCACGTCGCGGCAAGGGGGGTAACCAGATAGCCAGTCATAATTGACTAAAAATTAACTGTTGCTACCGTAAGTTGCAGAAAAAGCGTGTGTTACAGGGAGACGATGATGAGTGATACGTGGGCGCTATCAAGGACGACTTTTCCTTGTTCCCGGAAATTCACCGTGATCCGGCCGCCAATATTCGACTGCACCTGCCCCACACCCCAATCCGGCTGGTCCGGGTGGCGCACCAGCATGCCGGGGGCCAGAATCGCGTTCAGGTTGCTCATGCGTGTCTCCTCATGATCCGGCGGGATGATATTACCGCGCTTGTCGGCTCGCGCATTTGTCACGACCTTATCAGCCCTTTGGGGGCGATCGGCAACGGGGTCGAACTTTTGGCCATGTCAGGCATTGCCCAAAGCCCGGAAATGGCGCTGATTGCCGAAAGCGTTGAGAACGCCAATGCCAAGATCCGGTTTTTCCGCGTCGCCTATGGCGGTGCCACCGAAGAACAGACCATCAGCCGGACCGAAATTACCTCAACCCTGTCCGCCGCCGCGCGGGGCGGCCGGCTGAGCTATTTTTGGGAGGCAGAGGGCGAACAGCCGCGCCGCGATGTGCGTATCGCTTTCCTGCTGCTGCAATGCTTTGAATCCGCCATGCCACGCGGCGGCGATATCACTATCCGCCGGGTCGATGCTGGCTGGGAACTGGTCGCGGAAAGCGGCGGGTTGAGGATTGAGCAGTTGCTCTGGGACAGCCTGACCAACCCCCGCCTGCGGATCAGCGTCAATCCGGCGCAAGTCCAGTTCGCGTTGTTGCCCGAAGTATTGGCCGATGCCAAACGGATTTTGGCGGTCAAGATCGGGACCGACCGGATTACCGCGCGGTTTTAGCCGCGCAGCAGTTTCAGGTCCGCGATGACCCACAGCAGGTAACTGCCCAGCAACCCGAACAAGGCGATCAAATCCGCAAAGGGCATGTCGGGGTGCCATTGCGCCACCCCCAAACCCGCTGCGATCATCGCCGGGACGCGGCTGACCAGAACCACCGCCCGAAAAGGGTCGGGCCATTTGGGCGGCCAAAATCTGAACTCCGATTGCAAGGCGCTGCCAAATTTGCCGCCTGCATGAAGCGCGCCACTAAACAGCGCCAGAACGGGTTGTCCCACCAAAACCAGCCCAAACCCCAGAAATATCGCGCCGTAACCCGACAAAAAATCGCCCCGCCGGTTCAACCCGGCAATTGGCGGTGCGCCGTTTGCCCAAGCCCGATGATAGCTTTCGCCACTGACAAAAAAGATCAGATTGGCCAGTGTCAGGCACACCGCGCTGCCGCTGCCGATGAAGAAATCGGCTATGCCGACCGCGCCAGTCCCTGCCCTGATTTGCAGCCCAAGTCCGACCACCAGCCCAAGCGCATTACCGATGTTGTAGAGCCCACCCGGCCCTTGCAACCTGCCGCCGATGCCACGAAGCAATAACACAATTGGGGCAGCGCCCCTGGGATTAAGAGAGATTGCCATGTTGAAATGCCTTGTACCAAAAAACCGTCGATTGGCTGAAAATACACCCTGAACGCTCAGAAAAATGTTCCTTAAGATACACCAAACGGCAAAAAGACCGCGTGAATTCGCCGTGAGATCGGTGCCTGGCCAAGTTGGGGTGCAGGAATCTCAGCCGCGAATGGTGCCGTCGCCTACCACCAGATATTTGAAACTGGTCAGCTGTTCGGCCCCCACCGGCCCCCGCGCATGCAGCTTGCCGGTTGCAATGCCAATCTCTGCCCCCATGCCAAACTCACCACCATCGGCGAATTGGGTCGAGGCATTGCGCATCAGGATCGCACTGTCCAGCCGCTGGAAAAACCTGTCCGCCGTCGCATCATTCTCGGTCAAAATCGCCTCGGTGTGCTGCGACCCGTACCGTTTGATATGCGCAATCGCCTCGTCCACACCGTCCACCAGCTTGGCGGCAATGATCATATCGAGGAACTCATGACCGAAATCCTCGGGCGCGGCCGGAACTGTGCCGGGGATTTTCAACAGCTCACCCGTGGTGCGCACTTCAACCCCGGCTTTGATCAAATCCTCAATCAAAACAGCGCCATGTTTGGTGTAGAACTGCCAGTCAATCAGCAGGCATTCCGCCGAGCCACAGACCCCGGTGCGCCGGGTCTTGGCGTTCAGCACGACGCGGCGGGCTTTTTCAAGATCTGCATCGCGGTCGGCGTAAACATGGCAAATCCCTTCCAGATGCGCAAACACCGGCACCCGCGCCTCACGCTGCACCAGCCCCACCAGCCCTTTGCCGCCGCGCGGCACGATCACGTCAATCGTGTCCACCATCGTCAGCATTTCGCTCACTGCCGCCCGGTCACGGGTCGGCACCAGCTGGATTGCATCAGCCGGCAATCCCGCCTGTTGCAAGCCGGTGACGAGGCAGGCGTGTAGCGCGGTTGACGAATGGAAACTCTCTGACCCGCCGCGCAAAATTACCGCATTGCCCGATTGCAGGCACAAAGCCCCCGCATCCGCTGTCACATTCGGGCGGCTTTCATAAATCACACCGATCACACCCAAAGGGGTGCGCACCCGGCGGATGTTCAGGCCGCTGGGCATGGTCCAATCTGCCAAAACCTGCCCGACCGGGTCCTTTTGCGCCGCCACCGACCGTAAGCCATCGACAATGCCGCGGATGCGTCGCTCGTCCAGCATCAGGCGGTCAATCATCGCCGGGCTCAGTTCTTTTTCCTCAGCATAAACAAGGTCTTCGCAATTGGCATCAATGATCGCTTGCCGGTTGGTCCAGACCGCCTCGGCCGCCGAAATCAGCGCCGCGTGCTTGCGTTCAGAGGTGGTGTAGGACAGAATTTCCGCCGCTGCACGGGCCCGGTTGCCGATCTCGGCCATCAGGGTTGGAATATTTGCAAGGCCATGATCGGGCATCTCAAATCACCATATCATCGCGATGAATCAGCGCAGCACGGCCCTTATAGCCCAAAATTGCCTCGATCTCGGCACTGCGTTTGCCTTTGATCGCCTGCGCCTCTGCAGCTGTATAGCGAGTCAGTCCCAGCCCAAGCCGTGTGCCGTCGATGGCATGAATCGCCACCGGATCACCCCGGCCAAACCGGCCCGTCACCCCGGAAATCCCGGCGGGCAGCAGGCTCTTGCCCTCGCCCAAGGCCCTTTGCGCCCCCGCATCCACCGTAATCTCGCCACGCGGTTTCATCGCGGCAATCCAACGTTTGCGGGCGGCCTGTGGGTCGGTCTGGGCAGTGAACCAGGTGGCTCTTGCACCATTTTCCAACTGTAACAATGGGTTAAGCGGCGATCCTAATGTAATGGCCATAGCACAACCTGCCTCTGTCGCAACCCGTGCCGCCATGATCTTGGTCTTCATCCCGCCTTTGGACATGCCCGATACGGCATCGCCCGCCATAGACTCGATCTGGGTCGTTATTTTATCAACAGTTTCATAATGTTGCGCGTCAGAGTTAATGTTGGGGTTATCCGAATAAAACCCATCCACATCCGACAAAAGGATCAACTGATCCGCTCCTACCGTCACCGCCACCTGGGCTGCCAACCGGTCATTATCCCCATACCTGATTTCGTCCGTAGCAATCGTGTCGTTTTCGTTCACGATCGGGGTCACCCCCAAGCCGATCAGGGTTTCCATCGTCGCGCGGCTATTCAGATAGCGCCGCCGGTCCGTCGAATCCTCCAGCGTGACAAGAATTTGCCCGGTGATAATGCCGAACGGCGCCAGCGCCTCTTCATAAGCCCGCGCCAGCCGGATTTGCCCGACCGCCGCCGCAGCCTGCGACTGTTCCAGCGGCAATTCGGTCGCTGGCAGGCCCAAAACGCCCCGTCCCAGCGCAATCGACCCCGACGACACCAGAATCACATCCGTGCCGCGCGCCCTGATCCGCGCCACATCTTCGGCCAGGGACCGCAACCATTCCGACCGCAACGCGCCCGTGGCCCGGTCGACCAACAAGGCCGATCCGATCTTGACCACCAGCCGTTTAGCGTCAATCAGGGCTGCCATGACGTCTCGATCACCGGGGCGTCAGCCACTTTATGCCGCAACCTATCCTCGTCAATCTGCCCGCGCAGGGCGCGCAACACCTCGATCAACCCCTCGCGCGATACGCCCGACATCAGCATCACCGGGCCAGCGACAGCCTCCAGATCAGCCTTTAATATCGCCCGCTCATCATCATCCAGCGCATCGATCTTGTTCAGCACAGTGATCCGCGGCTTGTCGGCCAGATGCCCGCCATACAGCTCTAATTCGTTGATAATGGTCAGATAATCCGCAGCAGGATCGGCAGACGTACCATCCACCAGATGCAGCAGAACCGAACACCGCTCCACATGGCCCAGAAACTGGTCGCCCAGCCCCCGGCCCTCTGACGCGCCCTCAATAAGCCCCGGAATATCGGCGACGACAAATTCCACATTATCCACGCCGACCACCCCAAGGTTTGGCACCAGAGTGGTAAACGGATAATCAGCGATCTTGGGCCGCGCGTTCGACGTGGCGGCCAAAAAGGTGGATTTTCCCGCATTA
>JANOMH010000137.1:0-10486 GCA_031420215.1 Rhodobacterales bacterium
TTTCTGGGCGACCAGGCGTATTCCACCGGGCTGGACCCAACGGCTGTTGTTGGTCGGTGCCTTGGGTGGCGCACAGGGGGCTGTGGGCTGGTGGATGGTCTATAGCGGATTGGGCGAGGGGATGGTGTCGGTCGCGTCCTACCGTCTGGCGGTGCATCTGGGGCTGGCCTTTGCCATTCTGGGCCTGATTGCCTGGTATGTGTTCCGGCTGGAGCGGCGCGAAGCGGATTTGCTCGGCGCCCGCCGTGTCGGTGAACGCCGCCTGACTGCCGGGGCCACCGGGCTGATGCATCTGGCATTTGTGCAAGTGGTGTTGGGCGCGCTGGTGGCCGGGATCGATGCGGGGAGGGCGTTCCCGACCTGGCCGCTGATGGGCGACGGGTTTTTCCCGCCCGAGCCGTTTTCGATTGAGCCCCTGTGGCGGAATTTCTTTGAGGACCCCGGGCTGGTTCAGTTCATCCACCGGATGACTGCCTATGCGCTGTTTGCGCTGGCGGTTTATGTCTGGGTCCGGGCGCGGAAGTCACCCCAAACTGCGACCCGAAGCGCTTTTGCGCTGATGCTGGGGATGATGTTGGTGCAGGTGGTTCTGGGGATAGTTACCGCCCTGTATTCCGCCCCTCTCCATATCGCCATTGTCCATCAGATCGGTGCTGTGGTCTTGTGGGTGCTGATCCTGCGCGCCCGGTTTCTGGCCCGGTATCCTTTGCCGCAATCTGTAAGAGGCTGATATGACTGCATATACCGACCTGATGGCATTTCACCGTGACACCGAGGCCCTGTCACAGATCGCGGGCCGTCTCGGATGGGATCAGGAAACCGTGATGCCGCGCGGGGCTGCCGATCAGCGCGGTCAAGAGATGGCGGCATTGGAGGGCGTTTTGCATGCCCGCCGCACTGACCCACGGGTAGGTGATTGGCTGGCTGGTGCCGTGCCCGACAGCCCCGAGGCGGATGCGCAGCTGCGTCATATCCAGCGCCGCTATGACCGGTCGGTAAAAGTGCCAGCCCGGCTTGCGGCCGAGATAGCCCGGGTCACTTCGGTCGCGCAAGGGATCTGGGCAGAGGCCCGTGCTGCCAATGATTTCAAAGGCTTCGTGCCGACATTTCAGCGGGTTGTGGCCTTGAAGCGCGAAGAGGGCGCAGCTTTGGCGGCGGGAGGCTCGGTCTATGACGCGATGCTGAGCGACTATGAGCCCGGTGCCACTGCGGCGCAATTATCGGCGATGTTCGGGGCCTTGCACCCCCGGTTGGTGGCGTTGCGCGCAGCAGTTCTGGCGGCCGAACCGGCCCCGGCTTTGCAGGGGACATTCGATGAGGCCGGGCAATTGGCAATCTCGACCAAGCTGGCGCTGGCCTTTGGCTATGATTTGAACAGGGGCCGGATCGACAAAGCCGTGCATCCGTTTTCCAGCGGCTCGGGTGCCGATGTCCGGATCACCACGCGGACCAATCCGGTCGATCCGTTCAATTGCTTTTATTCGACGATTCACGAGGTTGGCCATGCCTGTTACGAGCAGAGCATTGATGCCGCCTATGCCCTGACCCCTTTGGGCGCAGGGGCGTCGATGGGTGTGCATGAAAGCCAATCCCGGATTTATGAGAACCAGTTGGCCCGGTCAGAGCCGTTTACCGGCTGGCTGTATGGCTTGATGCGCGACCAGTTTGGCGATTTCGGGATTGCGTCAGAACGCGATTTTTACCGTGCCGTGAACCGGGTGTCGAATGGCTATATTCGGACCGAGGCGGACGAGGTGCAGTATAATCTGCATGTGCTGTTGCGGTTCGATCTGGAACAGGCGCTGGTGTCGGGTGATCTTTTGGTCGCTGACCTAGAGGCCGCCTGGAATGACCGGTTTGCCGCCGATTTCGGTTTTACCGTGGATATGCCGTCGAACGGTTGTTTGCAGGATGTGCATTGGCCGGTCGGGCTGTTCGGTTATTTCCCGACTTATAGTCTGGGCAATGTCTATGCGGGCTGTCTGCATCAGGCGTTGCGGGCGGCGTTGCCGGGGCTGGATGACGATCTGGCGCGAGGCGAGATGGGCCGGGCGACGGGTTGGCTGCGGGATAAACTGCAGCGGTTTGGCGGGTTGTATGAACCGGCGGAAGTGATTGAAAAAGCGGCTGGATTCGCGCCGAGTGAGGGGCCGCTGCTGGGTTATCTGGAGGGCAAGTTCGGCGGGCTGTATGGGGTTTAGGGCCACCGCTGGGCAGCGTGGAGGACGCGCAGGATAACAATATTAGTCGTCGTGACGCGATAAATGACGATGAAATTGGGTCTGACCACCATTTCTCGAGTGTCAGGTGCTCGGCCAGTCCTATAGGCGAACGGGCCATTTGGCAAACGACTGACTCTCTTATGTATTTCTTGTTCCAACGATTCCGCCGCATCCAGATTGTCATCCGAAATATAGTCGATAATGCGCCGCAGATCGGCAGCAGCACCTTGTCGCCAAACGATTTGGGGCAGATCAGGCAATCTTGCGGCGCTTCGACCCGATCAAATCACGCATTTCCTGCATGACAACTTCATGAGGGATACCCGGACCTTCTTCATCCAGCGCCTCTTGCACCTTGGCGCGGAACCAGCTGTCATAACTGTCGGGGTCTGCAGTCAGGCCGGGGGGCATGCCGCCTTCGGCCGCGACACGGGTCAGCAGGATCCGGACGGCGTCAGACAGGGTCAGGCCCACGCCCGCGAGTGCTGCGGCGGCTTTGGCTTTGAGGTCGTCATCAACGCGGACGTGCAACATCGAGGTGTGGGCGGGCATGGTCATCCTCCTGAGTTCCGCCCGAGTGTAGCGCAATTGAGATACAGAGCAAGGTTTACTGCACCCATCCGGGGGGGCGTTTTTCAAGAAACGCGCTGATCCCTTCATCCGTATCGGGGTTCAGCATATTGTCGGCCATCACTGCCCCGGCATGCTGATAGGCCGCCTCGACTGGCAATGCGGCTTGGTCATAAAAGGCCCTTTTGCCGACCTTTACTGCAGATCCCAGTTTTCCGGCAATGGTCTGGGCAAGTTCCATAGTCTCAGCAGCCAGATTTTCGTGGGTCATGGCCCGGTTGATCAGACCCAGCCGGATCGCCTCGGCAGTGTCGATGAATTTGCCGGTGACCAGCATTTCGAACGCGGCCTTTGCCCCGATGTTGCGGGTGAGTGCCACCATGGGCGTGGAGCAGAACAGGCCGATGTTCACCCCGTTTACCCCGAATTTGGTGCCTGTGGCGGCGACGGCCAGATCGCAGGTCGCAACAAGCTGGCAGCCTGCCGCTGTGGCAATGCCATGGACCTGCGCGATGACCGGCTGCGGCTGCCGCTGAATTTGCAGCATCAGGGCGGAACAGCGGGTGAAAAGATCGGCGAAATAGGCGGCCCCTTTGTCGGGCGATTGCCTGCCGGCCTGCATTTCCTTCAGGTCATGCCCGGCGCAAAAGGCCTTGCCGGCGCCGGACAGGATCACGGCGCGGATACGTGAGTCCGGTGCAATCCCGGACAGGGCAGCGCTGAGTGCGGCCAGCATCGCATCGCTCAGCGCGTTCAGGCGGGCAGGCGCGTCCATGGTCAAGTGGGCGACAGCCCCGGTGTCGATGCGGGTCAGCAAAATGAAATCCTCCGTTTGACCGCAGCTTAGGCCGGGGCCATGCGGGGCTTCAACCCTTCCAGAACGGTTTGTTGCGGCCGAGGCGGCAGGAGTGCTGATCCGGTCGGGCAATGCAGCACCGGGCTGGCCAGTTTGGCGCAACTGCAGCGGCAAGTGCCCGCGGGATCAGTGTGTGGCGTTGGGGTATTATAATACCGTATTTTCAAGCCATTGAAATCACGTAGTTTTAAGTTGTATTTCTGCCTTGACTGCGCGTTTCAGGCCAGTATAAGCCCCCCATCCCAACGATGGGTGGCGTGCCGCTGCCCCAAAACTCTGGTGAACATATGAAAACCTATACCGCGACTCCGGCGGATATTGACAAGAAATGGATCCTGATCGACGCTGAAGGCGTGGTTCTGGGCCGTCTTGCGTCGATTATCGCCATGCGCCTGCGTGGCAAGCACAAGCCGACCTTTACCCCACACATGGACATGGGCGACAATGTCATCGTGATCAACGCTGAAAAAGTGCAGATCACCGGCAACAAGCTGCAAGAGAAAAACTACTGGCACTCTGGCCACCCGGGCGGGATCAAGTTCCGCACCACCGCCGAAATCCTTGAAGGCAAGTTCCCCGAGCGGGTTCTGACCCAGGCCGTCAAGCGGATGTTGCCGGGCAACCGCCTGTCCGCCACCCAGATGACCCATCTGCGGGTCTTCATCGGCCCGACCCATAACATGGAGGCGCAAAAGCCCGAAGTTCTGGATGTCAAACCGATGAATCCAAAGAATACGAGGACTGCGTAATCATGGCCGAAGAAATCAAATCCCTGAGCGATCTGAACGCTGTTGCAACTGCCGCCCCGGTTGTGGTTGTTGCCCCGCGCGAACCGATGCGCGATGCTCTTGGCCGCGCCTATGCCACCGGCAAGCGCAAGAATGCTGTCGCCCGCGTCTGGATCAAGCCGGGTTCCGGCAAGGTCATCGTCAATGGCAAAGAGCTGAACGCCTATTTCGCCCGCCCGGTGTTGCAGATGATTCTGCGGCAGGCGTTTTCGGTGGCTGGTGTCACCGGGCAGTTCGACGTGATGGCCACTGTCGCCGGTGGTGGCCTGTCGGGTCAGGCTGGTGCGGTCAAGCATGGCATTTCCAAAGCCCTGCAGCTGTATGATCCGTCGCTGCGCCCGGCGCTGAAAGCCGCTGGTTTCCTGACCCGCGACAGCCGTGTGGTCGAGCGGAAAAAGTATGGCCGTGCCAAGGCCCGGAAAAGCTTCCAGTTCTCCAAGCGTTAAGTTTGGGTGCTGGTGCGGAAAGGGGCGGTCCTGCGGGGCCGCCTTTTTTTATGTTTTTGGCCTGACAAATGCGCCACTGGGGCGGATTGCGGGTTGATTTTTTGTCCACGGCAAGGAACGATTGGCAGCACAAGCAAGCAGGATGCGGCGTAACCTCATGGCAAATGGCAGCTTTTTATCGACCGAGGACAAGCGCGGTCTGATCCTGGTCTCGCCCCCGTTTATCTATGCCCTGTTGCTTTTGGCCGTTCCCATCGGCGCGGTGATCCTGTTCAGTTTCTGGACCCAGGATTTCATCACCATCGACACGACATTCACAATGAACAATTACCGCGAAATCTGGTCCGAGCCGATCTATGGCAGCTTGCTGAAACGGTCGGTGCTGGTGTCTGGCGTGGTGACCGTGGTGACCGTGCTGGCCGCCTTTCCGGTGGCCTATTACATTTCGTTTTATCTGGACGCCAAGCAGAAATCGCTGTGGCTGTTCCTGATCACCATCCCGTTCTGGACCAGCTATCTGATCCGGGTGTTCCTGTGGAAAGTGATCCTTGGCTATAACGGCGTGGTCAATACCGGCCTGATCGAACTGGGCATCATCACCGAGCCGCTGACGTTCATCCTGTATAACGTCAATGCGGTGATCATCACGCTGGCCCACGCCTATGCGCCCTTTGCGATCCTGCCGATTTTCGTGGCGTTGGAAAAGATTGACCGGTCGTTTCTTGAGGCATCGCAGGATCTGGGTGAGGGCAAGGTCGTGACGTTTTTCCGCGTGACGTTGCCACTGGCGATGCCCGGCGTGGTCGCGGCACTGGTGATCGTGTCGATCCCGACCATCGGCGATTATGTGACGCCGGAACTGATGGGCGGGGCGGGGGGCAAGCTGATTGCGTCGATGATCCAGACCCAGTTTTTGCAGCTGTCCAATGCACCGCTGGGGGCGGCGCTGGCGCTGGTCGCCATGGCCACGGTCATGTCGGCGATATTCGTGATTTTCGGGCAGCTGAAACTGATGTCCTATATCATCCGCACCTTTAGTTCGGGCCGGGGCTTTGGCGAATTGGCGTTTTTGTGTCTGGCCGCGTTGCTGCTGCAAGCCCTTGTGGCGCTGACGATTTTCGCAGGCTGGAGCGGGTCCTTGGGCGGCAGTGTCACGTTCTTTGCCGGTGTGCTGGCCTATAGCGCGGCACTCGTGTCACTTGTCGGCAAGAAGAGGGGATAGCGATGCGCCTGTCCTGGCTTGGAGTTTACGCGCTGGCCTATCTGGTGTTTCTGTACGCGCCGATTGTCCTGCTGCCGCTGTTTGCGTTCAACGATGCGACGATCATCGCCTTTCCGCTGACCGGGTTTACGACGCATTGGTTTGCCGAGTTATGGACCAACCGGGCATTGCATTCCGCCGTCGGCAATTCGCTGCAAATCGCTGTTGCTGCGGCGCTCATTGCGACTGTGCTGGGCATGTGCGCTGCACGGGCCGGGGCACAAAGCAATTTTCCTGGGAAAGGCGCGATCATTGGCTTTATCATGCTGCCGCTGGTCCTGCCCGAGATCATCATCGCCGTGTCGCTGCTGGTGATCCTTGTGCAAATCATGGGGTTGCAGCTGTCAAACTGGACGGTGATTGCCGCCCATGTGCTGATCTGCACGCCGTTTTCCATCGCCATCCTGAACGGGGCGTTTGCGAACCTTGATCCTTCGCTGGAGGAGGCGGGCCTCGATCTGGGCGAAAGCCGCTGGTCGGCATTCCGGCTGATCACGCTGCCGCTGGTGATGCCGGGGATCATCTCATCCCTGTTGATTTCATTCACCATTAGCTTGGATGAATTCATCATCGCGTTCTTTCTGACCGGATCGAACCCGACGATGCCGGTGTACATCTGGAGCCTGAACAAGGATTTCGACGCCCTGCCCGTGGTCATGGCTTTGGGCACGATCCTTGTGGCGCTTTCGATTGCTTTGCTGACCATTGCTGAATATTTCCGCCGCCGCGGCATTGCCCGCGCCGGCCTGAAAGATACCGGAGGCTTCCTGTGACTGCTCTTATCCAGCTTTCGGGCGTGCAGAAATATTACGGCGATTATCATGCCCTGCGCGGTATCGATCTGGAGATCAACAAGGGCGAGTTCTTTTCGCTTCTGGGGCCGTCCGGCTGTGGCAAAACCACGCTGTTGCGCACGATTGCCGGGTTCGAGGGGATTTCGGCAGGCACCATGCTGATTGACGACAAGGACATGAAGAACGTCCCCGCCAACATGCGCCCGACCAATATGGTGTTCCAGTCCTACGCGATTTTCCCGCATCTGAGTGTCGGCGAGAATGTCGGTTTTGGCCTGCGCCGCGAGCCGTTGAGCAAGGAACAAAAGGCCAGGATGGTGGGCGAGGCTTTGGAAATGGTCGGCTTGTCCGGCTATGGTGGCCGCGCTGCACATGCCTTGTCGGGTGGCCAACGCCAAAGGGTGGCTTTGGCCCGTGCGCTGATCCTCAAGCCCAAGGTCCTGCTGCTGGACGAGCCCCTGTCGGCGCTGGACAAAAAGATGCGCGAACAGATGCAGGTCGAACTGATCCGGCTGCAGCGGCAGGTCGGCATCACCTTTATTCTGGTCACCCATGACCAGGAAGAAGCGCTGGTCATGTCCGACCGCATCGCCGTGATGTTTGAAGGTCAGATCGGGCAACTGGCCGACCCCGAGACATTGTATCGGCGCCCCAATTCCAAGAAGGTCGCAGAGTTTATCGGCAAAATGAACCTGTTACAGGGCGAAGTTACTGCGGCGGGCGGCGACAGGATCAGTTTTGATGTGGCGGGGATGGGCGCGGGAGAGATTGGCCGTGAGCAGGCACCGGGCGGTGTCAAGATTGGTCGGACCCTGTTTGGGATCCGCCCCGAAACCTTGGGTATTCTGTTTGATGGCGAAACCACAGAACGCCGCCTGGCTGATGCGGTGGTCGATGAGGTCGTCTATTATGGCGACATGACCTATTATGATGTCCGCGTCGCGGGCGTTGAAAAGCCGCTGACGATCTCGATGAAAAACCTGATCGGGCGGCCGGTGCTGGATGTTGGTGTGCGGACCAAGATCATCTGGGACGAACGGTCGCTGATCGTGCTGGCGACTTAAGGCGGCTTGCCTTCGATGTGATCGCTCACTGTCCCTCAGTCTCTCGCCCCGGCGAGACCGAGAAGAATGCTTCAGATTGAATGCAGTTGCATCAACTGTCCGGCGCAATCAGCCCCAGCCCGCGCAGATATATCCCGATCCCGGATTCCAGCAAATCCTCGGGCGTAAAGGGCGAGCGTGTGCCCGGCGCAGAGCGGGCGAACAGCTCCACCACGCCATGCGACATCGCCCAGATATGGGCTGAAAACATCTGCGGTGGCGGGCGTTTGTCGGCGGGGATGTGCTGGCTAAGCTCGCGCGCAGCCTTTTCCAGCACGCCCATGGCGCGATTGGCGGCGGCGTTCAGTTCCGGGGTGCGCTGAATCGAAATCCCGCTTTCGAACATCGCCACATAATGCCCCGGATATTTGCGGGCAAAGGCCAGATAGGCCCGCCCGGTGGATTCAAACGCTGACAGAGCCGAAGGCAGGCCTTTGCCATACGCAAACTCCATCAGATCGCCAAAGATTTCATAGCCTTGCAAGGCAGCCTCGGCGATCAGATCTTCGCGCCCTTCGAAGTGCCGATAGACAGCGGCAGGCGTGACCCCAGCCTCGCGCGCGGCTTCGGACAGGGTGAATCCGGTCGGGCCCTTGTCGCGGATCAGCGCAAGGCAGGCCTGCACCAGCGCCTCGCGCAGATTGCCGTGGTGGTAGCCTTGCTTGACCATGCTGTGCTTACAGACCTATAGCCGGATCATAGCCGCAACAGATTTTCGGGTCGAGTTTGCCAATCGCCTTTTTGTTCTTGCGCGTGTAGTCGAGTGCGTGAAGAACGGTGCGTATCGCATTGATCCGGGCGCGTTTTTTGTCATCCCCGCGCAGAATGGTCCATGGCGAATGGGCAAAATTCGTGCGCTCCAGCGTTTCGGTAATGGCGCTGGTATAAGCGTCCCATTTCTTGAGACCCTCGACATCAATCCAGCTGAGCTTCCACTGCTTCAGCGGGTCTTTTTCCCGGTCGAGGAACCGTTCCAGTTGGGTCGCCCGCCCGACGTTCAGCCAGAGTTTGAAAACGTGAATGCCTTCGTCCACCAGCAGTTTTTCGAACGGACCGACCTGATCGAACCATGCATCGCGCTGTGCGGGCTTGCAGAATTCGAATACATGTTCGACCACGCCGCGATTGTACCAGCTGCGATCAAAAAAACAGATTTCACCAGCGGCGGGCAGTTGCGCGATGTAGCGCTGGAAATACCATTGCGTCGCCTCTACTTCGGTTGGTTTGGGCAGGGCGACGACACGGGCACCGCGCGGATTGAGGTTTTGGGTAAAGGCCTGAATTGTGCCGCCTTTACCCGCCGCATCCCGCCCTTCCAGCAGGATCGCCACCCGCATCCCGGTTTCCTTGACGCAGGCCTGCAGTCTGGTCAGTTCAATCTGCAGTGCATCCATTTCGGCGGCATATTCCTTTTTCCCCAATTCCTCGGGGTAGGGATAGCGCGGGTTCAGCACGTCATCACTATCGGCATTTTTGATCGCATCGCGCACGGCTTTGGGTGCGCCTTTCTTGAAATAGGCGCTGATTGCACCGTCAAATGGCAGGTCCATGGCTCTCTCCCCTTAACCCTTTGGTATAGTATGGGGATGACAAGCGTTCAGCGCAATCCGGCCCGCGCCGCAGCCCGGTCAATTGCCAGGGTCACGGCCTGCGGATCACTGTGATGTGGCATATGGCCAACCCCGGCCAAGGCGGTCAGGACCGCATCTGGGATCTGGGTGACCAGCTTGGCCGAGTGGATGGAGAGCGGCACCACTGTATCGCTGTCGCCATGCACCAGTTCGACCGGCAGGGACAGACTGCCATAGCGGTGGATCATGGTCAGAAGTTCGGATTTCAGCGCCGAAACTTGCCGCGCATTGGCCCGCAGGCTGCCCCGCCGGATCACCAGTTCAGCGCCGACATGCGCGTCATAGCCGGGGGGGACCGGATTGGGGGCAAAGATGCCGTCCAATGTAACACGCACCTGGGTCCCGGGGGCAAAGGCGGAAATCACCGGCAGCAGGAACGCGCCGCCCAGATATGAGCTGTTGACGGCATAAAGCGGGCCAAGTCCGCCGTTCCACCCTTGGGACGGGGCGGACACGAGGACCAATCCGGCGATATTGTCGGGGTGGTCAAGCGCCCAGGCCAGCGCCACTGATCCGCCGAAAGACTGGCCCAGAACCAAAGGCCGGTCGGCCCCCAGTTGCGCCGCAGCGGCCTGTAACAGGTCGGCCTGCTGCGACAGGGTTTCGGCGTTGGTGGTAAAGGCGCTGTCATAAGCCGGATCGGTCCGGCCCGAGTAACCCAGTCCGGGCCGGTCAAAGGCGATGACCCGGTAGCGGTCGGACAATTGGTCAATCAGCCCAAAGCTGAAATCGCGCAGGTTGCCGCTGGCCCCGTGCAGCAGCACCAGATCGGGGCCGGTGCCCCGGATCAGCACATGCACCGTGGTGCCGTTGAC
>JANOMH010000138.1:0-13779 GCA_031420215.1 Rhodobacterales bacterium
TCGCCCAGACAGATCGCCGCCGTGATTGCCGCCATGTTCACTGTATGCCCGCCGAACAGTGCCGCAAGCGCCGACAACCCGCCCGTGACCATCAGCGCAGGGCGCACCGGGGGCGTGTAGCCTGCGGTTTGCACCACGGCAAATCCGGGCAGGTTCTGGCTGGCCATGGTCACCAGATACAATGGTAAGCCAAGGCCGATCAGGCTGTGCAAGTCAAACACCGGTGTGATAAACTCCAGCGCGGGCAGGGCGAATGCCATACTGGGCGGGGCCATCCCCCATGACAGCGCCAGCCCGGTCGCCAAGGCCGCCAGAACCGCAAAGGCCGGGTTCCACAGCCGGACGATCAGGAATACCCCGATGATCGGGGCCACGACAGCGGGCAGGGCCAGCGCCTGTGCCGGGACCTTCAGGCAAAACGGCAACAGCACCCCGCCCAGCATCGCCGCCGCAATCCCTTTTGGAATCATCCCGATCAACCGGCCCAAAGGACCAATCAACCCGGTCAGAAAGATCAGCAAGCCCGCGAGGATGAACGCCGCAACCGCCCCGCCCATGCTATGCCCGGTCGACGCGGCAATCAGCGCGGCCCCCGGTGTGGACCAGGCCAACACGACCGGAATGCGCTGCGACCAGGACAAATACGCCGACCCCGCCGCTTTGGCCAAACAGACCGCAAATATCCATGATGCGGTTTGCGCAGGTGTCGCGCCGACCGCAGCAGCAGCGGCCAGCACCAGTGCAATGGTCGACCCATAGCCCACAAGGGCTGCGACCAAGGCGGCGGAGATAAGGGATAATCTCATCCCCGGTCAGTGCCACAACACCGGGATCAAAGTCAGCACCAAAAGCACCGCCATGGTGATGTTAAACGCTCGTAACCGGGTGGTCGAGGTCAGGAACCGCCGCATTTGCTGGCCCAAAAAGGCCCAGACCGCGACCGACGGCAGGTTGACCGCCCCAAACACGATCCCCACCAGCGCGATGCCAGCCCATGACCGGTCGGCAGTGTACAGCGTGATGGCGTTCAGCGCCATGCTCCAGGCCTTGGGGTTGACCCATTGAAAAGCGCAGGCTTGCAGGAATGTAATCGGCCGGGCCTTGGCATTGGGTTCCGGCACTTTGGGTTCCTGCGTCCCGATCTTGAACGCCAGCCACAACATATAGGCAATGCCGCCCCATTTCAGGACATCATAAATCACTGGAAATCGATCAAACACCTCGATCAACCCGACACCGACCAGCATGGCCATGATCACGAACCCGATGGCCACGCCCAGCATATGTGGCACGGTCCGTCGCATCCCGAAATTCGCACCCGAGGCCATGAGCATCATGTTGTTCGGCCCCGGCGTGATCGAGGTGACAAAGGCGAACAGGGTCAGGGCGGGAAGCAGATGCAGGTCCATCATTGAACAATAATCTCCGGGGACAGAAATGAAATTGCCAATTGCAGCGTATTCGCGCTATTTCTGCAATCCATGACCGATAATGACACCATAACCGACAAAATATTGCGCGAGTTGGTGCGCGATGCCAAGCAGAGCAACCTTGAACTGGCTGACCGGGTTGGTTTGTCGCCTTCTGCCTGCCTGCGTCGGGTGCAGGATCTGGAAAAACGCGGCGTGATCCGGGGCTATCGGGCGCGGCTGGATTCGGCACAAACCGGCCGCGCCTATGTGGTGTATGTCGCGGTCGGCCTGTCCGACCACACCAAAGCCGCGCAAACCGGCTTTGAGGCGGCGATGGACCGCGCCCCGGAAGTGGTCGAATGCCACAATATCGCCGGGGCGTTTGAGTATCTGCTGCGCGTCGAGGCCCGTGATCTGGCCTCGTACAAGGCGTTTCATACCGATGTGCTGGGCTGTGTCCCTGCGGTCCGGTCTATTACGTCGTATATCGTGATGGACAGTTCCAAGGATGCCCGGGCGTAGATCGCGCCTGAAGCCCTGACCTGAACATGAAAACGGCGGCACCAGGGAGGAGGTTGGTGCCGCCGTTCTATGAAGGGCGCCGCTCAGGGAGGAGGAGGAGCGGGCGCTTCGGTCTTGGTCTGGCGATGCCTGCAGCAGGGAGGAGGAAGCTGCAGGCACCGTAGTCACGACTGGCTAAGGGAGGACAAAGACAGCCGTATGCAAATTCACCCCGATCCGGGGTCGAGATGCGGCGGCATCAGGGAGGAGGTAGATGCCGCCGCTCTGTTCACGAACCGCTCCGGGAGGAGGTAGAGCGGGTCGCTGGTCAGGCCGGGATCAGGGAGGAGGAAGATCCGGGCCCGATAGGAATTACTTCGCGCCGTAAGCGGCGTCTTGGGCGATGCCCTTGATCATTGACCGGTTGATGCCCAGATCGTTCAGATCACGGTCGCTCAACCCGGCCAGTTCAGTCAGCGTCGTCCGGTAGACGCTGTATTTTGCGTAGCGGTCTGCCAGTGCGGACCGGGCCTCGGAAATACGCTGGCTTAGCGTTGCGCCATAAGCGCGGATGTCATTTGCGTATGCCATGGTGTGGCCTTTCTCTCTTCTGCTCTCAAACTCGTTATGCAGCGCCTTGTTGGTTGTTAGCGCTCTCAGGTCCTAACTTAGGCTAATGCTGCAGTTGCACAATGATCCATTCCGCAATGCCGCTATGCAGCAAATGCATACGAGTTGCTGACCTGGTTCAAGGCGTTTTGCACAAGGCTGATGCAGAATTCAGGCCAACCCTTGTGATTTGCCGCAAAGCTGACGAGTGTTGCTGCAAGAACAGGCGGTCTGCGAACGGCAGCCGTGACAGGAGTATGAAAAATGGATGTCACCCGCGAAATTATCCTGAAAACGCTGACAAAATTGCAACTTCCCGATGGCGGTGATCTGGTCAGCCGCGACTTGATTCGCGCCCTGACTGTTGACGCCGGGTCAGTGAAATTCGTGATCGAAGCCGCCACGCCCGATCAGGCCCGCGGATTGGAGCCTTTACGCCGCAGTGCAGAAGAATCTATTCGCGCCCTGCCCGGAGTCACGGCAGTTTCGGTGGTACTGACCGCGCATGGCCCCGCCGCCAAACCCGCAGCCCCGCCCTCTCTGACCATTGGCCGCCACCCCACGCCACAGGCCGGCCCTGCGCGCGTTACCGGCGTCGACCGTATTCTGGCGATTGCTTCTGGCAAGGGCGGGGTGGGCAAATCTACCGTTTCGTCAAATCTTGCCGTTGCTTTGGCCCGCGAAGGCCGCCGCGTTGGTCTGCTGGATGCTGATATTTATGGCCCCAGCCAGCCCCGCATGATGGGGGTGAACAAGCGCCCCGGCAGTCCGGATGGCAAAACCATAATCCCGCTGCAGGCACATGGCGTCACCATGATGTCGATTGGCCTGATGATGGACCCGGATAAAGCCGTGGTCTGGCGTGGTCCGATGCTGATGGGCGCATTGCAGCAGATGCTGGGGCAGGTGCAATGGGGGCTGTTGGATGTCCTGATCGTGGATTTGCCCCCCGGCACCGGCGATGTGCAGCTGACCCTGTGCCAGAAAACGCATCTGACCGGCGCTATCGTCGTGTCCACCCCGCAGGACGTGGCCCTGCTCGATGCCCGCAAGGCCATCGACATGTTCAATACGCTGAAAACCCCGGTGCTGGGGCTGATCGAAAACATGTCTACGTATATATGCCCCAATTGCGGGCACGAGGCGCATATATTTGGCCATGGCGGCGTGCAGGCCGAAGCCGCCCGGATCGGGGTGCCGTTTCTGGGGGCCTTGCCACTTGATCTTGACACCAGGCTGGCTGGCGATGCCGGTATTCCGATTGCAGCGGGCGAGGGGCCAATGGCGCAGGCTTACCGCCAGATCGCCAAAGGACTGATTGCGGGCGGGATTGCGTGATGGAGTGGGGGTCGGACAAGCATGTCCGACTCCCCTATAAAGTGTCATTTGACCTGCTGAACTGCTCGTTTGCTGTCTGTTACCCGCAATAATCCGCATTTCGCCTCGGTGCGGGACCATATGGGAACTGGGTTTGATTCTGCGGTTCCGGGGGCGGTCTGAATGGGAACCGGATTGATTTCCCCGCTCAAACAGCGATTGATGCGGCCCCTGCAGGGTCTGTAGCCTTTGCTGTCGGCGAAAACATTCGCTGTTCCCTGGAAGAGGTGCCCGGTCTGATTGCCGCCGCCAGCACTATATCTAGTCAAGAAAAGTGCAAATCACACCATTTAGTGAGTCAACTGTTTTGTGATCCGGTCGTGACTTTGTTTAATGCGCGTGGATTCCCGGTTAGTCCCATGAATTCCCATTGCGCGGAGGCGTTTCCCATGGCACAAAGATACCACGGAACGAGACGACGAATGAGACACCCACAGAGCAGACAGACGACAGATCGGTCACTCTGAACAAAAATAAAAAATGGCAGACTTCATACAGGCAGTCCCATTCACGAGAGTTCTGAAGATCCGGCGCGCGAGCGAGCAGACATCCCCCCAGGTGGCGCGCGCAGTCGGTATGTCCCGGAAACGGGCAGAAATGGCGGACCATGCAGTGGCAGCAGCATGGGTCCGCCATTTCCATATCTACCACACCCCTCTCTTAACACGGCGGGGCGGACAGCGGAATCCACTTTCTAAAGACAGGCGCAACAGGTGAGTTTTTCAGGCGAGTACCCGCAACGGGTCGATGGCAAGGGTCGCATGTCGATCCCGGCTGCGATCCGCCGCGTGCTGGATGCCGGAGACCCTGACCGCCCGGTCGGCACGCCCCCACGTCTGCGTCTGGGCTATGGCCAGTTCCTGAAAAACAACCTGCGCATTTATACGGTCAAGGGGTTTGAGGCGCTTGAGGCCCGGATCAATGCCGCCCAGGATGGCAGTCAGGCGATGCGCTTTGCCGCCATTGATTATCTGTCCCGATCCGAGGAAATCGAACTGGACAAGGACGGTCGTATCGTTTTGCCGATCCGTCACCGTGCTAAAATGGGGATCGATGAAGGCGAAGTGCAGTTCATGGGGCTGGGCGCGCATTGCGAGCTGTGGAAATCCGAAACCTTTGCCGTCAAGGATGGTGCGGCGATGGAAAACTGGCTGGACGCGATGCCCGAAGGCTTTGATCCGATCAGCCTTGTCCCGAAACTGGCCCCCTAGATCATGCCTCCCGCTGCCGCGATGCCCCCCGAACTCCCTCACATTCCGGTCCTGCTGCGCCCCCTGCTGGCCGCCGTGGCCCCGGTCACCGGCGTGTGGCTGGACGGCACATTCGGTGCGGGTGGTTATGCGCGCGGGCTTTTGGCGGCGGGGGCCGAGCGGGTGATCGGCATTGACCGCGACCCTCTGGCCTTTGCACTGGCCGCCCCCTGGGCTGCGGAATATGGCAATCGGCTCAGCCTGCGCGAGGGCACATTCTCTGACCTTGATACCCTCGCCGCCGAACCGCTGGACGGTGTAGTCCTTGATCTTGGCGTATCGTCCATGCAGATCGACACGCCTGAGCGCGGCTTTTCGTTCCAAAAGGACGGCCCGCTGGACATGCGGATGAGCGGGCAGGGCCAATCTGCCGCGGATCTGGTGAACTACGGCGAAGAAGAGAGCCTCGCCAATATCATCTTCCTTTATGGCGAAGAACGCGCCAGCCGTCGGATTGCCCGGGCGATTATCGCGGCCCGCCCGGTCACAACCACGCTGCAACTGGCCGGGATCGTCTCCAAATGTCTGCCGCGCCCCAAACCCGGGCAAAGTCATCCCGCCACCCGCACGTTTCAGGCGCTGCGCATCGCGGTGAATGACGAATATGGTGAATTATATGCAGGGCTCAGCGCCGCCGAACGTGCCCTGAAGCCCGGCGGGTTGCTGGCTGTCGTCACGTTTCATTCGGTCGAGGACCGCATGGTCAAACGCTTCTTTCAGGCCCGTGCGGGCGAGGCCGCGAATGCCAACCGCTATGCGCCCGAGGCCGCCATTGTCGACGCGGCCTTTACGCTGGTCACCCGCAAGGCAGTCGGCCCAGACGAACAGGAACTGGCAGAAAACCCGCGCGCCCGGTCGGCCAAGCTGCGCGTGGCGCGGCGGACCGGGGCACCTGCGGAACAGATCGATCCGGGCATGCTGGGCATGCCTATGTTAAAGGGGGACCGGCGGTGAGGGGACTGCTTTTTGTGATGTCGGCGCTGGCCGTGATGGGACTGGCGTTTTGGGCCTATCAGGAAAACTACAAGACCCAGCAGGCGCAGCGCGAGGTGAGTGAGTTGCAGGCGCAGATCGGGGCCGCGCATTCCCGGCTTGGGATGCTCCGCGCGGAATGGGCCTATCTGAACCGGCCCGACCGGCTGCGTGAACTGGCCGAACTGAATTTTGACCGGCTGGAACTGCTGCCGCTGATGCCCGAAGCCTTTGGGCGGGTCGATCAGGTCGCCTATCCGCTGCCCGATCTTTTGCCGATCACTTCGCCCATCGAACTTTCATCCGATGGGTCGGCACCGGTGCTTGATGCCAATCCGACAGCCACCATAACTGACGAGGACCCGCTATGATCCGCAGCCCGCTGCGCCCGCTGGCGCGCATCCTCAAGGCCCGCGACCGGGGCGAAAACCCGGATACCATCGCGCGCGAAAACCTGCGTCTGCGGCACGAAGCCACGCGCGACAAAGCCCGGCTGCGGGCTGAAGGGCGATTGTTGATCCTTGGGGTGATGTTCTTTTGTCTGTTTGCCCTGATCGGCACCCGGATGGGGGTTCTGGCCTCGACCGAAGCCGAAGAACCGCGTCAGGCCGCCGCCGGGAACCCGATCATCGGCCAGCGGGCCGATATCATCGACCGTAATGGCCGGATTCTGGCCACAAATCTGGATACCTACTCGCTCTATGCCCAGCCGCCGGAAATGGTTGAACCAGAGCAGGTCGCCGCAGAACTGGTCGCAATCTTTCCGGAACTGGATCAGGCGCGGCTGGTCCGCGACTTTACCGGTGCCCGCAAATTCGTCTGGGTCCGCCGCCAGATCAGCCCCGAGCAGATGCAGCAGGTCATGGACATCGGCGATCCGGGCCTGCTGTTTGGCCCGCGCGAGATGCGCCTGTATCCCAATGGCCCGATTGCAGCGCATATTCTGGGCGGGGCCAGCTTTGGCCGCGAGGATGTGGCCAGTGCCGAAGTGATTGGCGTCGCCGGGGTGGAGCGGCAGTTTGACAGCTACTTGCGCGATCCGGCGAACGAAGGCGCGCCGCTGGAACTGTCCATCGACCTGACCGTGCAGGCTGCGATGGAGGAAGTTCTGGCCGGCGGTATGACCATGATGAACGCCAAAGGGGCCGCCGGGATCATCATGGATGTGCATACCGGCGAGATTCTGGCCATGGCCAGCCTGCCCGATTTCGACCCCAACAATCGCCCCGCCCCACTGACCAGCGGCGATGCCTCGGACAGCCCGATCTTCAACCGGGCCTTGCAGGGGGTCTATGAACTGGGCTCGGTGTTCAAGATCTTTGCCGTGGCCGAGGCACTGGAAATGGGTCTGGTGAATGAAGACACCATGATCGACACGACCGGGCCGATGACCTGGGGCCGGTTCCGGATCAATGATTTTCACAACTATGGACCGGCTCTGTCGGTCATGGATGTGATCGTGGAATCGTCCAACATCGGGACCGCCCGGATTGCCCTGATGTTCGGGGTCGAGGCGCAAAAGAACTTTCTGGGTCGGTTGGGCTTGCTGGTGCCAACGACGGTCGAAATGGCCGAGGCCCCGACCGGCCGGCCATTGGTGCCCCGCAACTGGTCGGAACTGTCGATGCTGACCATCGCTTACGGGCATGGGTTGTCAGCCTCGCCGCTCCATCTGGCGGCGGCCTATGCCACCATTGCCAACGGCGGCACGCGGCTGGTGCCGACCCTGCTGCGGCAAGATGCGCCGCAAACCGGCGAGCGGGTGATTTCCGAGGCGGTATCGGCGGTTGTGCGCAATATGCTGCGGCAGGTGGTGCTGCGCGGCACCGCCACTTTGGCCGACGTGCAAGGTTACGAGGTCGGTGGCAAGACCGGCACCGCCGACAAACCGCGCCCCACGGGTGGTTACTACGACGACAAGACCATCGCCACCTTCGCCGGAGTGTTTCCGGTCAGCGACCCACGCTATGTGATTGTGATCACGCTGGATGAACCGGTCGAGACCAGCAGCGCCGAAGCCCGGCGCACTGCGGGCTGGACGGCTGTGCCGATCGCCGCCGAAGTGATCCGCCGCTGCGCCCCGCTGTTGGGCTTGCGGCCAAGCATCGGTCCTGTGAATGTTGAACCCACCGCACAAGACGGTGTAACACTCGCCTCCAGCGCCTCGGACAACTAAACCAAGGGCAAAGGTGAGGGCGGTCATGGCACAAGACAAACGATCATCACTTGCCGCCCTCGGACTGCGGGCACAGGGCGGGCGCGAGGCGCAGATCACCGGGCTGGCCACCGACAGCCGCGAGGTGCGGGACGGGACATTGTTCGCGGCCCTGCCCGGCGCGCGGGTGCATGGGGCGGAGTTTATCCAATATGCGCTGCGGATGGGGGCCACCGCGATCCTGACGGACGCGGCCGGGGCTGCGGCCGCCGGTGCAGAGCTTGCAGCATCCACCGCCGCCCTTGTCATTGCCGCCGACCCCCGCGCCGTGCTGGCCCAGGCCGCATCATTATGGTTCGGGCCACATCCCGGCACCATGGTGGCCGTGACCGGGACCAATGGCAAAACCAGCGTGGCGACTTTTGCCCGGCAAATCTGGGTGGCTTTGGGCCGTCAGGCCGTCAATCTGGGCACCACCGGGGTCGAAGGGGTCTGGACCCATCCGCTGCGCCACACCACCCCCGATCCGATCACCCTGCACCGGGTTCTGGCGCAGGCCACCGCCGCCGGGGTGACCCATGTGGCGATGGAGGCGTCCTCGCATGGGTTGGATCAACGCCGGCTGGACGGGGTCATGCTGGCCGCCGCCGGGTTCACCAATTTCACCCAGGATCATCTGGATTATCACCATACCTTCGCGGCGTATTTTGCAGCGAAAATGGGCCTGTTCAGTCGGGTTCTGCCGCCCGAAGGCGTGGCTGTGGTCAATCTGGACGATCCCAAAGGGCCCGACGTGGCCGGGATCGCCGAAGCGCGCGGGCAAGAAGTGATCGGCGTCGGGCGCGGGCCTGCCGCCCGGCTGCGACTGCTGGCCCAACGGTTCGACAGCACCGGACAGGATTTGCGGTTCAGCTGGCAGGGGGGCATTCATACGGCAAGGCTGGATCTGATCGGTGGGTTTCAGGCGGATAATGTGTTGCTGGCTGCAGGGGTGGTGATCGGAGCGGGCGAGGATCCGGCTGCGGTTTTCGCGACATTCCCGCAACTGACCACTGTCCGGGGCCGGATGCAGCTGGCCGCGACCCGCGACAACGGGGCGGCGGTGTTTGTGGATTACGCCCATACCCCCGACGCAATCCAGACCGCGTTGCAGGCGATGCGCCCGCATGTGATGGGCCGGATCATCGCGATTATCGGCGCAGGCGGGGACAGGGATGTTACCAAGCGCCCCTTGATGGGCGAGGCGGCGGTGCGCCATGCCGATGTGGTGATTGTCACCGATGATAACCCCCGCTCTGAAAATCCTGCGCAGATCCGCGCAGCAGTGATGGCGGGCGTCTATGCCGCCGGGGGACGGGACATTGCCAGCGAAGTGGCCGACCGGGCCGAGGCGATCCTGCGCGGGGTGGATGCCCTGATGCCGGGCGATGCGCTGCTGATTGCCGGCAAGGGCCACGAAAGCGGGCAGGTGGTCGGCGATGCCGTGTTGCCGTTTGATGATGTCGAACAGGCCAGCATCGCTGTGGCGGCATTGGAGGGCCGGATATGAGTGGCCGCCTGCAAAGGTGGGTTGAAACCCACCTTACTATGGGCCCAATCCCCACTTGCGTATGGGGGGTTTCAACCCACCATTCCGGTCTGGCAGGGTGGGTCAAGACCCACCTTACGCTTCGACGTTTGGTGCAAAGTGTAAGGTGGGTTTTAACCCACCCAATGTTGGTCAGGGGGCAGGTGCTATGACCCCGCTCTGGACCTCTGCCGCTGCCGTTGCGGCTACCGGCGGGACAGGTTCGACCGACTGGCAGGCCAGTGGCGTGTCGATCGACACCCGCACTCTGCAGCCCGGCGAACTGTTCGTGGCACTCAGGGCCGGGCGGGATGGCCATGATTTCGTCGCGACCGCTTTGGCCAAAGGGGCGGCCGCGGCTTTGGTCAGTCACCGGCCAAAGGATGTGCCCGTCAATGCGCCGCTGCTCATCGTGCCGGATGTGCAGCTGGCACTGGAACAGCTGGGCAAAGCCGCTCGCGCCCGGACCCGGGCCCGGATCTGCGCGATTACCGGATCGGTCGGCAAAACCTCGACCAAGGAAATGCTCCGCGCCGCCCTTGCCCATCAAGGTCGCGTCCATGCCGCCGAGGCCAGTTACAACAACCACTGGGGCGTGCCGCTGACCCTGGCGCGGATGCCCGCTGACACGGATTACGCGATCTTTGAAATTGGCATGAACCACCCCGGCGAGATTGCCCCTTTGGCCCGGCAGGTCCGGCCACATGTCGCGATCATCACCATCGTTGCCGCCGCTCACCTTGAAGCGTTTGCCAATATCGACGGCATCGCCCACGAAAAAGCCTCGATCTTTGAGGGGCTTGAACCCGGCGGCACCGCCATCCTGAACGGCGATCTGCCCACCAGTCCGATCTTGCTGCGGGCCGCACAACAGGCCCATGCCCATATTATCCGTTTTGGCACCCAACCCGGAAACCACCACCGCGCCAGCGCGATCACCGTGCATGACGGCACCACTGTCGGCGCGGCCCGAGCCTGGCGCACGCCGATGCTGCTGAAAATCCAGTCCGAGGGCAAACACTTTCTGGTCAACGCATTGGCGGTCATTGCGGCCGCCCATGCGCTGGGGGCAGACCGCGCGCTTAGCCTGATGGGGCTGGCTGAATGGCGGCCCCCTGCGGGGCGCGGCACCCGCGAAGCGTTGATCATCGGCAAAGCCCAACCGGGCGAGACGCTCGATCTGATTGACGACGCATTCAATGCCAACCCGACCTCACTGGCCGCCGCACTTGCGGTGTTGGCCCACGCGACCCCGAAAAACGGCGTTGGCCGGGTGTCGCGCGGACGGCGTGTGGCGATTCTGGGCGATATGCTGGAGCTTGGCCCCGATGAGATTGCCTTGCACGCCGGGATGGCCGCTGACCCGGCCATGCGCGAGATCGACATCGTCCATTGCGCCGGCTCCCGGATGCGGGCGCTGTATGATGCCCTGCCCGAAGTGCAGCGCGGTTTGTGGTTCGCAGATGCGGATGCGCTGGCCGCACGTGTTGGCCGACTGATTGACAGTGGTGACGTGGTGCTGGTCAAGGGGTCCAAGGGCAGCTACATCGCCCGCGTGGTTGACGCGATCCGCAAACTGGGGGCGCGGGCCTCCACCCCAGAAACAGAGGGTTAAGGCATGTTGTATTGGTTGACCGGGTGGTCCGACGGCGGCGATTTTTTCAACCTGTTCCGCTATATCACCTTTCGGGCCGGCGGCGCATTTATGACCGCGCTGGTGTTCGGGTTTATCTTTGGCCTGCCACTGATCAATGTCCTGCGCCGCAAACAGGGCAAGGGTCAGCCGATCCGCAGCGACGGCCCCGAGGGGCATTTCATCAAAGCCGGGACCCCGACGATGGGTGGTTTGTTAATTGTGGGGGCGCTGACCAGTTCGACCCTGTTGTGGGCCCGGCTGGACAACCCCTATGTCTGGATGGTGCTGGGCGTGACCCTGTGCTTTGCGCTGATCGGCTTTGCGGATGACTATGCCAAGGTCAGCAAGCAGACCACGGCAGGGGTTTCTGGCAAGATCAGGTTGCTGGCCGGGCTAATCGTCGCAGCCCTTGCGGCCTATGTGGCTGTCGTCATGCATCCGGCCGAATTGTCCGGTCAGCTGGCTGTGCCGGTGTTCAAGAATCTGCTGATCAATCTGGGGCTGTTCTATATCCCGTTTTGCATCGTCGTCATTGTCGGGGCGGCCAATGCGGTCAACCTGACGGATGGCCTGGACGGGCTGGCGATCATGCCGGTGATGATTGCGGCGGCCACATTCGGGATCATCGCCTATTTCGTCGGCCGGGTCGACTTTTCGGAATCCCTTGGCCTGCATTACGTGCCGGATTCGGGGGAAATCCTTGTGTTTTGCGCGGGCCTGATCGGCGGCGGGCTGGGGTTTTTGTGGTATAACGCCCCTCCGGCGGCGGTGTTCATGGGCGACACCGGGTCGCTGGCGTTGGGCGGGGCATTGGGGGCGATTGCCGTGGCGACCAAGCACGAGATCGTGTTGTCCATCGTCGGCGGATTGTTCGTGGTCGAGGCGTTAAGCGTGATCATTCAGGTCCTGTATTTCAAACGCACTGGCAAGCGGGTGTTCCTGATGGCCCCGATCCACCACCATTACGAGAAGAAAGGCTGGGCCGAGCCGCAGATCGTGATCCGGTTCTGGATCATCAGCCTTATTCTGGCGATGGTCGGGCTGGCGACACTGAAGGTGCGATAAGGCCGAAACTGTCTTGCAGGGAACAGCGGCAGGGGCTTTAGTGTGAGTATTGTCGTGCAACATTCACCTGTAAAGGACCACTCCCATGCCCACCGCTTCTGCCCAGATGATTGTCGGCCTTGCCAAAGATTCCAAAGCCATGGGCGCCGCCCTTGAAAAAATGCAGGCCCATGTCAAGAAAATGGGCGAACCCGACAGCGCCCCGGTGATCGAAAAGCTGCAAGGCCAGTATGACAAACTGAAACCCGCCGTGGACCGGTTCGTGCGCGACCTGACGCTGAAACCGCCGCTGTTTGCGGATGAGGACGATTACAAAGCCTCGCGCAAACTGAACACCGGCCTGATGGGGCTGATCGAAAAAGCCGAAAAAATGGTGACCAAGGAAGTGGCCGAAGCCAAGAACGAAATCACCATTGATGCCGTGGCCTCTGCCAAGGACGAGTTGATTGGCACGGACAAAAAGCTGGCACAGGCGTTGAAGGCCGTCGCGCGCGGCGACAAGGGCCGGGCCGGGCCCAAAGACGATGATATTGATGAATACAACCACATCCATATCGGCGGCAACGCCAAGAGCAATCTGGTGTTTCAGCCGGGCAAAAAGCTGATCCTGGGGATATTGTCGTTCCATCTGGATAGCACCAACAACAAGGCCGAGAAGGCCAAGATCAAAAAAGTTGCCGGGCGAAGCGGGGGCAAGATCACGCTTGTCATCAATGGCGATGATATCTCGGTCAAGTAGGAAGCTATGGTGCGGCGTGTCCAGCCGATGACCCGCCACATCATCCTGTCCCAAAGGTGATCCCCGGCCGAAAGGAGTACCATGCCCGTCATACGCGACCGCGCCGGCATGATTGCAGGCATGAACCCGGCGTTGATGCCCGGTCTGTTTCAGTTTTGCACAGTGTCGGACCCGGTCCAGATCGCGGCCGCCCTGCCGGACGCGCTGGGCATGTTTCACGAAGTTGAAGGGCTGTCGCTGATCCTGCCCGAGGCCGCAGCACGCGCCCTTGGCCTGGCTTTGGCCGGCGGACTGCGGCAAATCACGCTACAGGTCCTGTCGTCGCTGGAAGGGGTTGGTCTGACCGCCGCCGTGGCCAGCGAACTCGCAGGTCACGGAATTGCCTGCAACATGGTCGCGGCGTATCACCATGACCATGCCTTTGTGCCCGCCGCAGATGCACAACGGGCTGTCGGATTGCTGCGGGCTTTGGCCGACAAGACAGCGCAAGACAATG
>JANOMH010000139.1:0-2082 GCA_031420215.1 Rhodobacterales bacterium
GAACATTTCGGCGCGACCCAATAGCAAGCAGGATAATCCGCGAATGGCCTGACCTAATGCAAAGTCAGGGGCGGCAGCCAAAACCTTGTTCAGGTCCGGTCCGGTCGTGGCCGCATGGGACAGAATGCCCCGGATCACCGCATTCCAGCCGCCGATTTTGTCAGGGGCCAATGATGTGGGCATTCCGCTAAAATCTTCGGACATCGGCATAGTGGGACCCTTTCGCAACTGCACGGAAACCTCACCCCGCGTGAGGGGGTTCGGGTTTGGTTGCTGTGCGGTTCGGGGTGGTCAGGGGCTTCGTTACGCTATGTCAGTGGGGTCACGCGGTCGTGATCGCCCCTCAAAACGCCCCGTCGTAAGCCCGCCGTGCAATCTGGGCAGCGATCAGCGTAAACGTCGGGCGGGTTTGCGCCGCCACGGCTTCATAGCGCAAGGCGTTGGCATTATCGACCGATACGCCGTAGCCGCCAAAGGCGCGGGCCAGCCCCACAAAATCGGTGCCCGCAAAATCCACCCCAAGGTTGGGGCGCTGGCTGCTGCGCTGTTTCATTTCGATCAGGGACAGGCTGTTATCAACCAGCACGCAGATGATCACTGGCAGGCCCATTGTGGCCAAAGTCGCCAGTTCGCCCGCCCCCATTTCAAGCCCCGCATCGCCGACAAAGGCCAGAACCGGGGTATGCGGACGGCCGATCCTGGCCCCGGCGGCCAGCGGCACGGCGCAGGCCATGGTGCATAATCCCGACGATTGCAGCATCAGGCGAGGGGCGGGGCAATCCCACATCTGGCTGACCAATATCCGATGCGCGCCACTGTCGGCAGTGATGACTGTTTCGGGTGGCATCACATCGCGCAAGGTGCGGAATACGGCGTGGGGGCCCCAAATATAGGGGCCTGCAAAGCTGCTTTTCAACGCAGCGCGAGCCGCCGCAGGTTGTCTATCGGGCCAGCGCACCGGGGCAACGTGCGCAAGGGCGGTCAGGGTCTCGGCCAGCCCGCCCAGCAGGACATGATCGACCCGGTGCATTGCGTGGGTGCGGGCCACCGTGGCAAGCTCGATCACGACAGTGTCCGGCCCCCACGGATTGCGCCAACCAATCCGCATCTCAATCGGATCATAGCCGACCAGCACAATACAATCTGCCGCCGCAATCAGCGGCAATAGTGTTTTGTCCGCCAAGGGCGACAGACCAGCGCCACCGAGGGCCAGCGGGTCGCCCTCGTCCATCAGCCCTTTGCCTTTGTAAGTGGTGATCAGCGGCACCTGATGGGTCCGGCAAAACCGGGCAATATCTGGCCCGACACCGTCGTTAACCGCATCAACACCGGCGATGACCAGGGGGCGCTGTGCGGCCCCGAGCGCTACCTGTGCGGCCCGCAAAACCGCAGCGGTGGGCAATCCGGGCAGGGCGGCGCGGGCCGGTGGCACCGTGATTTCGGACATCACCCCCTCGGCCACCCCAATCGGGACATCGACATGCACCGGGCCGGGCTGGCCAGACGTCGCCAGCGCAATCGCCTTGGCCATGCCCGCACCCACGGCCCCCGCAGCCAGCCGAAAGCTGCCCTTGACCACAGGACGCAGCATTGCCTGATGGTCAAACACCTGATGGGTATAGGTTTCCGCCTCCGCCGCATCGACACATCCGGTCAGAAAGATAAGCGGCACCCTGTCCTGCATCGCATTGGCCACGACATTTACGGCATTGGCGACACCGGGGCCCAACGTGGCCACCAACACCGGCAAGGCCCCGGTCATATGCCACAGCCCCTCGGCCATGAACCCACCGCTGTTTTCATGCTTGACCAGCACAAAGCGTAAACCGGCAAGATCAAGACCCTGCATCAAAGCCAGAACTTCGCCCCCCGGAATGCCAAAGGCATGGGTGGCCCCTGCGCGGGCAAGGGACGCGCCGATGATCGCGGCACCTGTCATTTCAGTCATAGTCACCAGCGACCCCATTGTTTGTTAAAGTCATAAAAAACGCAGGCCCAAGGGGGCCTGCGTTGCCAATCTGAACGTCGATCAGATCGAGGTCAATTCGCCGCCGGGGCGGCGGATGTGAAACTTGGGATGAC
>JANOMH010000140.1:0-2030 GCA_031420215.1 Rhodobacterales bacterium
CCCGCGCGGGCCGAGTTCCTGCCGCTGAATTCGCAGAACTGGATCACCCAAGGCAACGCCTTGCGGCTGGACTGGTTGTCGGTCTGCCCGCCCACCGGGACAGGGGTGCGGTTTCAGGCCGAGGACCTATTCCACACGCCGTTGGATCAGGCGCAGATTGATTTCGAGAATGAGGGCGGGGAGACGTATATCTGCGGGAACCCGCCTTATGCACGACATCAACAACGCACGACAGAACAAAAGGAGGAAATGGAGAACCTTTTTTCTAGCACTTCGGTTCCGCCCGGTGATCTAGACTACGTGCTTTCTTGGGTGGAACTGTGGAGGCGCTATTCGTCTCACACAGACTGTGACGCGGCCTTCGTGATGACAAATTCTGTAACACAAGGACGTCAGGTTCCCAGATACTGGCCACTTCTGTTCAAGAGTGGCTGCTCAATTTCATTCGCACAAACATCTTTCCCGTGGCGGAACAATGCCAGCGGCAACGCTGCAGTCGTCTGTGTAATCGTTGGTTTAACACGTGATAAAAGAAGTGTTTCACAACTCTACGATGGAGATTTGGTTTCTGAGACAGCAGAGATCACGCCCTATCTCACAAAGGGAAGGGTCGTCTTTATCGAACCCAGAAACTCTGGGCCGATTATGTCTCAGCTAACCCCAATGCGAACAGGCAATATGCCAATCGATGGAGGCTTCTATGTGCTTGAACCGGAAAAGGCTCGGAGTCTAGCGCTTGGAAATGCAGATGCCGCGAAATATATCCGGCCATTTCTTGGGTCGAGAGAACTTAGTCAAGGTCGGATGAGATACTGCATTTGGATCGAGGAGGCGGACCGCCAGAGCGTAGCCTCGATCCCAGAGATCGCTGATCGAATAAGGAAGGTTGAGTCGTTTCGTCGGTCAAGTTCAAGGATCGCCACGAAGAAACTCGCAGCCAAACCTCATCGTTTTGCAGAAACGCAAGATTGTCAGCGCCATATCATAGCACTTCAGAACGTTTCTTCAGAGAATAAACCAATTCGGACGCCAGTCTTATTGCCTCATCCATATATGATTTCGAATCTTTGTTTCGGTCTTTATGATGGGCATCTGTGGGAGCTTTCGATACTGTCTTCAAAGCTACATCATGCTTGGGCAGCGACGCTATGCGGCAAGCTGAAGACCGATTACCGCTATTCCAACACCCTCGGCTGGAACACCTTCCCTGTCCCCACCTTGACCGAAAAGAACAAGGCCAACCTGACCGCCTGCGCCGAAAACATCCTCCTCGCCCGCGAAGCGCATTTCCCCGCCACCATCGCCGACCTCTACGATCCCGAAAAGATGCCCGAAAACCTCCGCGCCGCCCACGACCACAACGATGAGGTCCTTGAGCGCATCTACATCGGCCGCCGCTTCAAGAACGACACCGAACGGCTGGAAAAGCTGTTCGAGATGTATACCAAGATGACGAGCAAGAAAGCCAAGGTGACCGTATGACCCCCCCGCTCCACGTTCCATCGGTTTCCGTCACCTATGCCCGCAACGGCGCTTCGGCCCGCCCGAACGAGATGGGAATGCGCCAGATGCAGGAACGCGCCTATGACAAACGGGGCGAGCAATATCTGCTGATCAAATCGCCCCCGGCCAGCGGCAAATCCCGCGCGCTGATGTTCATCGCGTTGGACAAGCTGCACAATCAGGGCGTGAAGCAGGCGATCATCGTGGTGCCGGAAAAATCCATCGGCTCCAGCTTTGCCGACGAGCCGCTGTCGAAGTTCGGCTTCTGGGCCGATTGGACCGTGGAGCCGCGGTGGAACCTCTGCAACTCGCCTGGCACCGACGGCGGCAAGGTAAACTCGGTCGGCGCTTTTCTGGACAGCAGCGACCGCGTCCTGGTCTGCACCCATGCCACCTTCCGCTTTGCGGTCGAACGGTTCGGGGTCGAGGCGTTTGACGACCGCCTGATCGCGATCGACGAGTTTCACCATGTCAGCGCCAATCCTGACAACAAACTTGGCGGTCATCTTGGCAGCTTCATGGCGCGG
>JANOMH010000141.1:0-1531 GCA_031420215.1 Rhodobacterales bacterium
CACCTGTGATCTGTGCGATGGCATCCCTGACGTCCCGGTCCGGGGCACTTTCCAGGATCGCATCCAGCGGCCGCCCCGGCACGACGCCAAGCTGTGTTCCCCGCAGCGCGTCGGCCAGTTGACCGGCCACCAGCGCCAGCACGCGCACATCGCTGTCCGGCGTCTGCTTGACAAAAAAGATCCGCTCGTCCTGCCGCATCCAGCGGAAGGTGGCCGACAGGCCGGGACGGTATCGGATCAGCACAGGCGGGCTGGCCGCAAGTCCGCCGATCAGGGCCGGGGCCAGGTCTATGGCCCCATCGACAAATGTTGCCAACGCCGGCATGCGGTGATCCTGCGGAAAGGCCTGAAACAGCGCCTGCGTCGGGACATCACGCCGCGCGCCTTTCGCCCGGCGCGCAAGTTTGCGGGCCTTGTCACCCGCAAAAAACCAGATCGCGCCTTCGGGCGGACCGCCACCCGGTCCAAGCGAGACATGCGGCATGGCCCGCGCGCCGGGCTGATACCGCAGCCGCAAAAGCCGGGCTTCGGGCGCGCCGGTGATGCGGGCCAGATCGACAGGCCCCAGCGATGCCAAAGCAGGAAAAGCCGGGTCTGACAGGCGCGAAAACATTATGCGGCCTCGTCCAACAGGCCGTGGATGATGGTGCGCGGTTCGGCGGTAAAGGCGTAAATCAGCGCCAACCGCAACAGAGCCGCCCGTCGCCACAGGGCAATGCGCGCAATGGAAAGCTGCGGCAGGCCATTGTCCATCGCGGTGGTGAAACCACGGCGGGACCGGCCGTCCCGCAGGCTGGCCAAAACCAGATGGGCCTGCAGATTGCCTACATCCAATGCCGGATCACCCAGCCGCAAAGTGTCGAAATCCAGAAGGCCGGCAAGGGTCTGATCCAGCAGAATCTGTCCTTCGTGCAGATCGCGATGGCAGGGGACGGCGGCAAGGGGGGCAACGGCAGTCATGTCGTGTTGCAGACGGTCAAGGGGCGCATGCAGCCGTGCTGCAAGGTCGGGGAATACGTCGGTCAACCGGCTCGCCCAGCCCTGCAGGATCGCCAGCTCCTCGGCCACGCCATGCAATGGCGCAGCAATGCGCAGGGCTTGCAGGCCAAGAACAGCCGCCAGAACCGATTGCGTCGCGCGAAAACCGTCAAGACCCTGAAAGCGCGGTGGCTCTCCTGGCAGAGCAGCGAACAGCGCCAGCCCCAACCCGGCGTCAAAGGCCAATGGGCGGGGAATGGCAAGATTGGGTGAACCTTCCTGTGCCTGCCACAACGCCTGATGCTGCTCAAAGGCCACTTGCCCAGAGCCCGATGTAACCGGGCGGAGCCGAGCATAGCGCGTGCCGTCCGGTGCCGCGATGCGCAAGACCGCGCGCTTGCCCAGTCGATGTGTAACCAGCGTCACCGAAACATGGCCGTCGCAGCCCAATTTGCCGAGGCTTTCGCGCGCAAAACCTGCATCGTGCAAAAGCCGCAGGCCCGGCAGTTTGGCGTCGAACCCCGGACGCCGCAATAGCAGGCCATGCGCTGCG
>JANOMH010000142.1:0-9551 GCA_031420215.1 Rhodobacterales bacterium
TCATCCCGGCCGACATAGCGCAGGCGCAGCGACCAGATGCTGATGAACACAGACGTGAATATCACCCCCACCGCGATCAGGTTGATCTGTTCGGCCAAGGTCACCCTGGTCGTTTCCGGCAGGGAGTCTGCAATGACAAAGGCATTGGCCGAGGCAGCAAAAATCGACCCCACGCCCATGCCGAACCGGGCATCCAGATCGTCGGATTTGATCAGAAACGCCAGCAGGCCCAACACCACGGACAGCAGCGAAATCCAGAACGCCTTGAACAGCGGGCCATAGCTGGTGCGGGTCAGGGTGATGGGCAGGTCAAACCGGGAATAGACCGAGGCGGCGGTGCCACTGTCACGCAGGCCATATGTCGTAGAATAGGTGTGGGGCTGCACATTGGCCGGGTTCAGGCCGACTTGCCAGCCCGCGACCTCGACCGAGGGATCAAGGGCGATACCTTCGTCCACGACATAAGTCAGCAGGCGGTCTTCCAGATTGGCATCCTCAATCTCGATATTGATGATGTGGTCATCCAGCGGAAAGCGGCGCACATCATATTCGTGAAAGATGGTGCCCTGCACCCGCACAGTTGTATAGTTCATGCCGCCGTCGATGGTAATGTCTGACTGGGTACGGTTGGTAATGATCCCGTTGGCCAGCTCGAACGACTGTTCCGGGCGCACATCGGTGCCCAGCCAGCGAAACCACAGCCACATGTCCACATCAAACGATCCATCCTGCGGAGAGACCTTGTTCAGCCGCAGGACATAGGCCCCGACATGGACCACGGTCTGTTCGGTGGGCAAGGCCACGGCATCGGCGGCAAGGCCGGTATCGGCGGTCTGGGCCATGGCACCGACTGAAAAGCTGAGCAGAAAAAGCAGCGCTAAAAGCTGGCGGAACAAAGGTTTTATCACGTAAGAATCCTATTCTGGAAGGCTGAAAAAATGGCGGATACCGGTGTCGGCAACCATGTCACGTTTCATGACAACTCGCGTTGAAGCGGTTTGCCTTCGATGTGAATCGCTCACCGCCTCGCCCGATCTCGCCCCGGCCTTCGCCGGGGCGGGATCGGGGGGAATGCGTCGCATAAAACCCAAACCGCATTAGTCAAAATAACCGCCTGCATCATGCTGACCGCAAAAGCACACGGCTTCTGCCAACGACTGCCGCCACCTGCTGATAACTCAGCGACCGTTCCTCGGAATTAGAGGTCGAGCGCAGCAATGTGACCTCTGCCTGCGCAATGATCGCGTCAGCTGCAGCCAGGTTGGCCGCAAGGGTTTCAGTCGCCACGGCGCGCAGCGGGCGGGTCGTCGTGATCGGGGTCGCGCCAGCTGAACTGAGCACGCGGCTGGGCAAATTCGTGGACGGGTTTTGTCCGGCAATCGCACCAAGCTGCTGTGAGGCATTGGCAATGACACCGCGCATTTCGGCAAAATCGCCCGTCTCGGGTAGTTTTCCGGCGATAACCGACAAACGTTCGCTCAGGCAATCCACTGTGTATTCACTGCCGTCGATGCCATCACAGAAAGCAATCGCTGCGGTGAAATCCGCCACTACCGCACTGGTAAGGGCCAAGACATTTCCGGCGTCATATCCGGGCTCGGACTCTTCGTTGGTGACGCTGTAAAACACGAAAAAACCCGGTAGCACGAGTGAGTTGCTTGTGCTCGTTGCTGAATCTCCCGCCGGAACAACACAGCCCGAGTTTAGTGCCAGTCCAACAAAGGCACCCAGCCGAGCGGTGGTTTGTATCAGTTTATGCAAATCACTATCCCCCAATTGAGTTATGGCAGTATAACGCCTTGGAAACAGTCAACCTTTCATCGACTTACAGATCGAATGCATCGTCGCAAGCGGGTCAAAAACGACGGCTGGTAACGGGGTAACCTATCATCAGTTGATCCGCTTTGGGGCCTGTTGCCGGGCCCCAAATGGTTTGGGATCACGCCGAGCGTAACAAGCTTCTGCTGGTCCCGACAACCGCAGCGACCCGCTGGAAATCCAGCGACCGGTTCTGCGAGTTTGTCGACGACCGTAGCAGCACAACCTCTGCCTGCGCTACAATCGCGTCAGCGGCCTGAAGGCTGGCTGCCAGGGTTTCGGTCGCGACCGGGCGCAAGGGCCGGGTGGTGGCGACCGGCGTTGGCCCGGTCGACCGGGCAATCCCGCTGGGCAGAACATCCGACTGGTTGCTGGCAGCCAAAGCCCCGAGTTGCGCCGAAGCATCGGCAATCGCCACACGCATTTCAGAAAATTCGCCAGTATCCGGCAATTTCGATGCGATGACTTCTAGCCGTTCGCTCAGGCAGTCGATCACATATTCATCAGAACCGATCGCGCCGCAAAACCCAATCGCCTCGTTGAAATCAAGGATCACCGCATCAGCCGGCTCTGCCGCATCATAGGCAGCCACGGCGGATTCCTCTTCCTCGGCAGCAGTTTGGTCCTGCTCGTCGGCCGTAACGTCGGTCAAGACGTCGGGCACAAAGACCGGTCCATCATCCACCACGAGTTCGCCGGCAAGGGTCAGGGCGGGCGATAGTGTCAACCCGACCAGAACGCCAATCAGTGCCGTGGTCTGCATCAGCTTTTGCACGACTCTATCCCCCAAAAACATTGTCAAAATAATAGGTCGCTGACAGCGTCAGACGCTGGCCGCCGACCTGGTCGAACGCATCCTCGACCGAGGCGGAAAAGCGCATGTTGTCCAGCCCGTCAAATTTGAACGCTGTGCCGATGGTGACCGATTCCCCGGTCCAGGCCAGACTTGCGCCAAAATTCTCGGTGATGCCGATGCCAGCGCCCACATAGGCCCCCGGTTCGCGGTGGTGATCCAGCAAAGCGCTGCCATAGCCTGCGGTGATCATCAGCGGATAAGATTGACCGCCAATCTTTGCAATCGGGAACATGGTCACTGCCAGTGTCGCGGATTCGTCGATCAGGTTGCCATCGCCCCAGCCTGCCAGCCGGTCCAGCGACAAGCCGACAAAGGTCGGCATTTCCAGCCCATTGATCTGCCGCGCCGCTTTGATCGACAGGCTGCCGGAATCGCCGAAACTGTCGGTCAAGGATGTGATGCTGGCCGAAACCTGCACGCCCACGGTTTTCGACGCATCGCCAAGGCCAAAGCCCAGCACAATAGACCCGTCGGCTTCGTCAAAGAAGTCGCCCAGCGAATCGCGCCGGGATGTCAGGCCCAAGGATGCAAATGCAAGCCCTGCCGGAGCCACCGTTGCAGACCTGATGCCCTGCAATGTCACAAGGCGGTTAACGCCCTCGGCCCATCCCATAGTCCCTGTAGCCAATACCAAAACTGCCGCACCGGCCATGGCTTTGGTGCCGGGCAAATGATGTCTAAAACTGAGTCTCAAATGCGATCCTCCCTTATGATTGACCAAACGTAACTTATTGCCAAAACCAAATCAAACCCGGCCCAGTTTTCATAGCAAAAAGCAACGGGCTTGAATAGATTGGTTATTCGGTCAACCCGTAAGCCACACGAATGGCAGCCTGCGTGCCTGCGCCGAAATCTCCATCCAAGGCACCTGCATAAAATTCATTCGATTGCAGGCGTTCCTGCAGGGCAATTCGGGCCGCTATGCTGAACGCATCCGGCTGCGCCATCAGCTGGTCATAGACAGACTGACTGCCCGAGCGCAGGGCGAGATACAGGTATTGCCCGGCATCCTGGGGTCCCTTGCCCGCGATCTGGCCTGCATCAATCAGCGTCGCATAGTTGAACAGCGCCTCTGGGTGGCGTTGGTCTGCGGCCTGGCGGAAATAGTCCAGCGCCTTGGCCGGATCGGCGGTCAGCCCCAGCCCGCCGTTGTAATACAGGAACCCCAGATCGTTCAGCGCATCGGGAAAATCCTGCGCGGCAGAGGCATTATAAAGCTCCAGCGCCCGCACCGGATCAGCCGGCACCCCAACGCCCTGTTCATACAGCTTGGCCAGCTCGAACTGCGCATCCGCCATGCCCGCATCCGCCGCGCGCTGCATGTACGACACCGCTTCAGACAGGTTATAGCGGCTGTCTGCCGGGTTTAGCCGGACATAGGCCAGCCCCAGAAGTGAGCGCGTGTCGCCGGTGTCAGCCTGTGCGATCAGCTGCGCCTCTTGGTCGATACTCAGATCGGCCCAGGCCTGTTGCGGATCGGTGATTGTGGCCACATCGACCTGACCATCTGCCGGTCCGGCAAGGTAGAATGGGGTGCCAGACAGCGAATTGTTGACATAGGGTTCCTGCAGGTTGCGGGTCTCGGCCAGCACTTCGTCGCGGACTTGCCGGAACATCAGCCCAATTTCGACACCGGGAACCTGCATCTGCTCCATCAGGGCGCGGGCAAAGGGGCTGTTGCTGGTCGAGCCATCCAGCGCCACTTCGCCTGACCGTTGGGCATAGGCAATCAGCGTGCCCCGGTTGGGGTCAACCGGAGCCAACCCGGCCACTCCGGCGCTGCGCGTCGCCCCTTCGGTTGCGGGCGACCCATCGGCATTGACGTTCGTGTCGATCAGGTCACCAAACGGATTGTTCCGGCAGGCGTCCAGAATGACAATCCGCATCATCCGCGCCGAATCAACGGCATTGAGCATCTGGTCAAGCGAGACTGACAGCCGCAGCACATCGGCGTTCGAAGTGACATTGGCATCGACCGGGATCAGATAATTCTGGCCCTGCACCTCGACCCCGTGCCCGGCGTAGTAGATCAGCGCCAAGTCGGCGGTTTCGGCCCGGAACTTGAATTCGTCCATCTGGTCCAGCAGCGTGGCCTGCGTGGCGTTCAGCGACAGGGTGACGTTGAACCCGATTGTTTCCAGCGTATCGGCAATCCCGGTGGCATCATTGATCGTATTGTCCAGGGGGCCCACATATTCGTAAGCCCCCATGCCGATGACCAAAGCCACCCGTTCGGCCACAGCGGCACAGGGCGTAAGTGCACAAACCGCGACCACAACCCGCAGGGTCAATGTGAGCATTCTGAACTGCATCGGTCTCTCCATATTTCGTCCGGTGTCGGGTCCAGTTTAGCACGCGGGCAGACTGGACCGCCCGGGATATTACTGGCTGATCACTGTAAACTGAATGCGGCGGTTGCGGCGCATATTGTCTGCTGAGTCGTTTGCCAACAGCGGCTGCGCCTCGCCGTAACCATGCGCAACCAGCCGGTCTGCGGCGATGCCCTTGGCTGTCAGATAGCCGATGACCGAACCGGCGCGGCGTTCTGACAGATCCAGATTGGTGGCGTCGGTCCCATCGGAATCGGTATGACCGCCGACCTCCAGCACCATGCCGGGGCAGCGGGTCACGATGTCAAACAGATTGTCCAACAAGGCATTGCTGCTGGCGTCCAACACCGCACTTGCCGACCGGAAGTTGATATTCCCGGCCCGGCTTAGAATTTCAAACCGGCCAAGGCAGGCCTCGGCATCGAAATCTCCCTCAGCCTCAAGTGCGGCAGAGGCATCGCTGACAACGGTATCCTGCACCGCCGCGATATCAGCAACCGGGGCGGTTCCGGCCCCCAGCCCATCGGTGCCATTGCGGATGAACACAAAGTCAAACGTCACGGTGCCCACCGGCAGAATGGTCACGCCTGCTGCCTCTTGCAGCTTGGTCACCCCTTCGGTCAGATTGAAATCAGCGGCAACTACCGCGATCGGGGCTGCCGATGAAATTGCTACCATATTGTCGGTGATCAGGGTGACAGTGACATCCGACACCCGGTCCTGGGTCACGCCATGTAAGTCAAGCGTATAGGGCAGGGAAACAGTCATCCGCCGGTTGGTGGCCAGATCAGCCAACAATGCGGGATCAAGGTTTACGGTGACTACAGCCTCGGGAAAGGTAAAGGTTTCCAGAAACAGGAACCGCATCCGCACATTGCGCAGGTCAATCTTGGTATCGACCGAATCGGTAGCGATCCGCACCACAGCAGCCCCGTTTTCATCAATCGCACCGGCAAAGGTCGCAAAAGAGCTTACCTCGACCACGGCATTGTTCTTGACCGACTGAAACCGCAGGTCAGAGCTTTCAGGCTGCAGCAGCCAGCCGCCCTGAAACGGGTCCTGTGCATGGGCAGCGGCGGCAGTCAGCAGGATGAAGCCAACACACAAGTGGCGCAACAGGCGTAGCGGTCTGGAAATCGGGCGCGACATGGCGGGGTCCTCACTTTTGGGTGCAATGTGAAAAGCAATATTGTGATAATGATCTTTCGCAGGAAGAATGCAACATCCTGCGCAATTCTGCCCTGCCGCTGCCCCGAACTTGCCGCATGCCATTGCGATACAGTTGCAACAGGCCCATGTTGGGTCTCAGGGTGTTCTTTCGGATAGCGAAACTTGCTGGAGTTTCTATTGTGCGTCCCCTTTGGATCATATTCGGCTTTTGGCTGTTCACGGCGGTGCAGGCCGTAGCAGAACCGCGGATCGCGCTTGTCGTGGGCAACAGCAGCTATACGGCTGTGTCGGGCCTGCCAAACCCGGTCAATGACGCGACCCTGATGGCCCAATCCCTGACTGATGTCGGGTTTTCGGTCACCTTGGTGTCGGACGGCGATCTGGATGGGATGCGCACCGCGATCAGCGCCTTTGGCGTGGCCCTGCGCGAAGCCGGTCCAGAGGCTACGGGCCTGTTTTACTATGCCGGTCATGGGGTGCAAAGTTTCGGGCGCAACTATCTGCTGCCCGTCGATGTCAGCCTAAGCAATGCCGCCGACCTGAGCCTTGTCGGGATTGAGGCGGATTCGGTGTTGCGGCAGATGTTTTCGGCCAAGAACCGGACCAATATCGTCATTCTGGATGCCTGCCGGAACAATCCGTTTGTCGAAGTGCTGGAATTGACAGACAACGGTCTGGCCGAAATGAACGCACCCACAGGCACATTTCTGGCCCTGTCCACCGCCCCCGGTGCTGTTGCAATGGATGGCCTGGGCGATAACAGCCCGTTCACCACTGCCCTTGTCGAACAAATGCTGATCCCCGGCCAACCGATTGAACAGGCGTTCAAGAACGTGCGCGTGGCCGTGCTAGAGGATACGCGCGGGTTACAGACCCCGTGGGATACTTCGTCTTTAACCACCGACTTCGTGTTCCGCCCCGAGGCTGTGCTGACCCCCGAAGCAATTGCCGAGGCCCAGTTGTGGGCGTCGGTTCGTGCCACCAACGACCCGGTGCAACTGATGTTGTTCCTGCGCGCCTATCCCGACAGCAGTTTCGAGGCCGAGGCCCGCACCCTGCTGGAACAGGTCATGGCTGCGGAAACGTCGGGTGCGGCTGTTTCGACCGGCATCGACCCTGACGAAACCGCCGCATTCGAGGCTGCAACCCAACTGGCCACTGTCGCCGGATTCGAGGGTTTTACCCAACAGTATCCGGAAAGTGTCTTTCTGGAAGTGGCCCGTGCCGAGATTGAAGCACTAACCGCCGCCGCCGCAGCAGCAAATGCGCTGCCTGTCCCCGAAGTCGACCCGGCGACCGCCGCATTCGAAGCAGAACTGGCCGCGCAAGTCGTGACCTTCAGCGGCCCCCTGGTTGCTGGAAGCGACGCGATCATTGGCCAAAGCATTGAACATCTGATCACCACAACCCCCCTGTTTGCCCCGATCGAGGGGCTGCCAGAAGAGGTCTGGAAAGACCAGCATTGCGACAGTTGCCACGCCTGGACCCAGGAAGCCCTGTGCACTCAGTCCAATACCTATCTGGGCCAGAATGCGCAGCGGTCATTGGCGCTTGAGCATCCGTTGGGCAGTGCGTTCAAGCTGACCCTGCGCGCATGGGCGCAGGGTGGGTGCCAATAGGGCGCAGGATCCGTCACATGAACTCTTGAAAATGCGCGGTCAGATACAGATTGCCGACAAACAAATGCCCTTCTCCACCATCGGCGGCAGGCTTGGTTGTATCATAAATCGCCGCCGACTCTTCCTGCCCGGTGATTGGCACAAGGACGGTCGGGTCCAGCGTGTAAAACACCAGATCGCCGGGCCATGACAGCGCGTGCGTTGAAGGCTTGATCTCTACCGACAGGCCGTTGGCTCTGGCCGAGATGCCAATGTCGAAATAGCCCAGCCCAATGTCAAAAGTCCCATGCACCGGTAGTGTCGCACCGCTCAGGCCGATTTCACGGTTGACCCCGCCAAACCGGATGTCAATTGCCACATACCGGCTGTCATAGGTCAGCCACCGATACGCCCAAACCCCCCCGGCCAGAGCAGCCGCTGCCACCCCCCGGCAATCAGTAGTCTGCGATTGCGTTGCATCGTGTCCAATCTTTATGGGTCGAATGACGCCAGTACCCTTAACGTGGCGCGAAAGCCGTTTTCCGGGCCATAGTCGATTTCACCGGCGCGAAAGCCCGGGTCGGACTTGTCATAAATACGGGGCTGGTAGAATTGTCCGTTGATCGGCAGCTAGGTCTGATCGGTCCCATCAAAAAATACGATATCGCCGGTCAGGTCGCCCAAAGGAGTCCCCAACGGCGGCTCGTCGGTCATCGTAATTGTAAGTTTGTCGTCTGAGACGACCATGGACAGCAGGACATACTGCATGTTCATGCCGCAGTATTCATCCACCCGGCAGATCGCGTCGCCAAAGATGGTGCTGCCGGTTGCTGTTTCCAGCGTCAGTCCGATCCTTACAGTCCTGTCGTCCTTGACCAGCCACAGGTATAGTATCGCTCCGCCGGCAAGCAGGCCGGCAAGCAGGCCGGCGATCAGGGCAATTCTGGTGGCTTTAACCATGATTCTCTCCTATTCTGCTGTGCTGACAAAGAAATATACCCATTCACCTTTGAAATTCGGATCAACCGCCCGCGCTGCCGCCACCTGATCGGCCATCCAGGCAAGATAGGGTTCTGCCGGCTCCGAAATCGGCCTGACCCCGTCATACAGCGGGGCTGATGCGGCAAAGGCTGCGGCGATCTCTTGCCCATAAGGCGGGCCGATGGTGATGTTCAGATAGGCTTCACCCCCTTCCTGCGCACCGATCCGCATCGCGGATTTGGCGGGGTGCAGGGTCAGCGGCACGGTGTCATTGGGCAGCAGGTGCAGCACATCGCCATTGGCGTCAAAGAAATCGACATAGATATAAGCGTCATAATCCGGGGCGGCCAGATCAAGGATCATCTGATCGCCGCGCCGGTAATCATAGGTCCGCTCTTGCGCATCGGCCCCGACCAGCAGTGGATTGGTCAGCTGGTCGGTCGATTGCGGCAGGCCCACCGCGCTGATCCCTGACAGCGCCCCGCATTGCGGGCGCGGCAGGATCAGCATCGCGTCGTCCACCCGGATGCCGGTGCCGACCTGCGCCTGAAGTGCGGCCAGGATCGGGGCGCGCAATCCTTCCTCGGGGACATGGCCGCGCAATTCTATACTGCCGGTCTCGGGGTTGAACTGGGCCTGCAGGCGCGAACAGGGCACACTTTCCAGCAGGGTCTGCATCGCGTCGCGCACCTGATCGGTCTGCGCCTGCACATCGCCGGGGCGCATGAACGACTGGATCGTCGCCAGTGAGGCCGCGTCGATCTGTGCTTCGGCCCCGCCGGAAAAGGCAAGGGCGGC
>JANOMH010000143.1:0-4030 GCA_031420215.1 Rhodobacterales bacterium
TCACAGCGCGTCGTTCGACGCACGGCTGATCAGGCCAGGCCCAATTGGTGGGCCCACACATAGGGTCGGGCTGGCCCGCTGGGCCAAGTGCAAGTCATTTCCGCGCCGCAATGTCGCACAGGCACCGCGGCGGCGTTGACCTTGTCTGCCGGGACGTGCGACCACAGCCTGATCGCGGCAAGGGAGAGTTGGTCTATGGGTTGGTTGATCATCAAGCACAGCTTTGGGTTGGTTTTCCGGAATTTTGGACAGGCCCTGCGGGTGTCATTGGGTCCAATACTCATTGCGGCACTTGTGATTTATGTGACCGCACTTGCCATTGGCATGACGCCGGCCCGGATTGTGATGACGCTGGCATTGGGTCGGTTGATGACTAGCCTGATCATGTTCGGACTGTTTGTGCTTGTGGTGATCTCGGTCATGGCGGCCTGGATCGCAGTGGCATGGCACCGGTTTATTCTGTTGGAAGAATATCCCGGGCTTTTGCCCACTGCCGCAACCAATTTGATTGGCCGGTATGTCCTGAAAACGCTGCTGCTGGGGGCAATCATTTTCCTGGCAAGCTTTGTCTTTGGCGTTGTTGCAGGGATCATTCTTGCCATAGGCGGGATGACTGAGAGTTACGCGGCTGGATTTGTTTTTGGCGTGATGAATGCCTTTGTCATGATCTGTGTCTGGTTTCGACTGGCGCTGATTTTGCCCGCTGCAGCAGTTGGTAGCACAATGTCGCTTGCCGCAAGTCGCGCGGCTACCGCCCCAATGGCCAATGATATTTTGGTTGCTGCCGCGATCCTGGTGGCCCTGAGTGTTGCCGCGAATCTGGTAACCGGGGTTTTCCCGATGCTGAGTTTGCCATTCCTGGCGCTGACTTTTGCGACATCATGGCTGTTCATGCTGGTCGGGATCAGCGTGCTGACCACGCTTTACGGCCATCTGATCGAAAAGCGCCCGCTGGTGTGAAGCAGTGGATGGGCAGATTGCCCATCCTACCCCCGGATGAACGCCCGCAGGGAATCCCGATCCCCGGTATTGGCCAACAGTTCCAAAGCCTCGGGCACCCCAGCCCAGACCGCCGTATGCCCGGCCTCTGTCGGCGACCCCATCCGCAGGGTCGGGCGGGCCAGATAGATATGCGCCAGCTTTTCCGCCCACATGTCATATTCCGGCATATAGACGAAACGCCGGTAGGTGCCCAGTTTGCGCGGGGTCGAAATATGCCAACCGGTTTCCTCATACACCTCGCGGTGCAGGGCGCGGATCGGGCTTTCGCCGGGGTCGATGCCGCCACCAGGAAGCTGAAATTCAGGGTTCGGCTCGGCTTGGTGGGTCAACAGTACATCGTCGCCGCGCAGTAAGATCGCATAGGCACCGGGGCGGCGTTTATAGACTTGGCCCGCTTTGACCGGTTCTCCGTAACGTCTGATCATCACATCCCCTTGGTCCGATTGCTTGCGGCACCCATATAGGCGCGGTATTGCAGAACTGACCAGTTAAGGAAATCCACATGACCCTCGGCGCACGTATCGCATGGGACGACACCGTCCTGCCCTTTCAGCTTGACCGTTGTGACATTCGCGGCCGGGTGGCGCGGCTGGATGGCGTGCTGGACCGGGTGTTGCAACAGCATGACTACCCCCCGCTGATCGAGGCGCTGGTGGCCGAGATGTGTCTGCTGACCGCGATGATCGGCCAGACCGTCAAACGCAAATGGAAGCTGTCCCTGCAAGTGCGCGGCAATGGCCCCGCCCGGCTGATCGCAACCGATTATTATGGCCCCTCCGAAGAGGGTGCGCCGGCCCGGATCCGCGCTTATGCATCCTATGACAAAGACCGGCTTGACCTGACCGCCAATCCGTTCAGCCAGATCGGCCACGGCTATTTCGCCATTCTGATTGATCAGGGCGAGGGCAACGCCCCCTATCAGGGTATCACCCCCATCGCTGGCGGGTCACTTTCAGCCTGTGCAGAGTCTTATTTCGCCCAATCCGAACAATTGCCAACCCGCTTTGCCCTGACATCCGGCCGGTCCCGGCTGGCCGGTGAAAATGAGCGTTGGCGGGCAGGCGGCGTGATGTTGCAACTCATGCCCAAAGCCTCGCCTTTTGTTGCGACCGAGGGCGGGACCGGCGAAGGCGGGCTGTTGGTGCCTGCGGATATTCTGGATGCAGAGGCCGCCGAAAACTGGACCCGCGCCAACGTGTTGCTGGATACCGTCGAAGACCTGGAATTGATCGGGCCCACAGTTCAGCCCACTGACCTGCTGGTGCGGCTGTTTCACGAAGAGGAACCGCGGGTATATGATGCGCAGCCGGTGATCTTTGGCTGCTCTTGCTCGGCGGATCGGGTCCGCGAAAGCCTGTCGATTTATTCGGCCAAAGACATCGCTTACATGACCACCGATTCTGGGATCGTCACCGCAGACTGCCAGTTCTGCGGTGCACATTACGAATTTGAACCGGGAACTTTGGGTTTTGAGGCGAAAGGTGCAACTGCCTGACCCCATCACCCGGATTGCTGCCGCGCTAAAGTTGCGCGGCGGCGATTCTTCGGATTTTGACCTGAACCCGGATGTGCATTTGCCCGAGGGTCGGGTTTTGCGCCCTGCTTCGGTGCTGATCCCGCTGCAAATGGTTGATGGCAGGGCCGAACTGATCCTGACCAAACGATCAGCCCGACTTAAGCACCACCCCGGCCAGATTGCTTTTCCGGGCGGCAAGCAGGACGATACGGATGGATCGCCGGTCGCTGCAGCATTGCGCGAGGCGCAAGAGGAGATCGGGTTGCCGCCAGCGCTGGTGCAGGTTTTGGGCGAACTTCCGACCCATGAAACCGTGACCGGCTATGTCATCACCCCGATATTGGCCCTTGTCAGGGACAGTTTCAACGAACTCCCCGAAGCGGGCGAAGTAGATGAGGTGTTTCGCGTGCCGCTGGACCATGTCATCACCCCGGCCAATTTTCGCATCGAGGGCCGCCGCTGGCAGGGTCGCCGCCGCTATTATTACGCCGTCCCCTATGGCCCTTATTACATCTGGGGGGCCACCGCCCGCATCCTTCGCGCGATGGCCGAACGGGTGGCCCGATGAGTGGCCTGATCAAAATCGAGGCGGAATGGGCGAAACGCGGCCCGGCACAGACGGTTTGTGGGCTGTTGACCGATGCAGGTTATCAGGCCTGGTTCGTGGGCGGATGTGTCCGCAATGCGCTGATCGGGGCCAGGGTTGCCGATCTGGACATCACCACCGATGCCTTGCCCGAGCCGGTCATGGCGCTGGCCAAAGCTGCCGGACTGCGGGTCATTCCTACCGGGATTGAGCATGGAACAGTCACTGTTCTGGCCCAATCGCAACCGTTCGAAGTGACAACCCTGCGCCGCGACGTGGCCACCGATGGCCGCCACGCGAAAGTTGCGTTCACCGATCAGATCGCCGACGACGCCCGCCGCCGTGATTTCACGATGAATGCGCTTTATGCCCAGCCTGATGGCACGGTGATCGATCCGTTGGGCGGCCTTGCCGACCTCATGGCCCGCCGCATCCGTTTTGTCGGCGACCCGGACGCAAGGATTACCGAGGACTACCTGCGCATCCTGCGGTTTTTCCGGTTTCATGCCTGGTATGGCGACCCCGCCGAAGGGGTTGATGCCGAAGGGCTGGCCGCCTGCGCCGCCCATCTTGACGGGCTGGAACAGCTATCGCGCGAACGGCTTGGCGCGGAAATGCGCAAACTGCTGGCCGCCCCCGATCCAGCCCCGGCGATGGCGGCGATGCGGTCCTGTGGGGCGCTCTTGCGGATTTTGCCGGGGGCGGGGACCGGGCTTTTGACGGTTTTGATCCACGTCGAACAGGTGGCTGGGCTGATGCCTGACCCGATGCGCCGGCTCGCGGCTCTCGGGGGCGAAGACATGGCGAGGGCGTTGCGGCTGAGCAATGCCGAGGCCGCAAAACTGGCCCGCTTGCGTGAGGGATTGGAAAATACCCTGTCCGCCAAAGTGCTTGGCTATCACTTTGGGGCCAGCGAGGCGTTGGAT
>JANOMH010000144.1:0-1725 GCA_031420215.1 Rhodobacterales bacterium
CGGGCTGATCCCGGATGGCTATGCGAATCTAACGCTGCTGGAGAGGTTGCGGGATTAGGGCCATGGGATCCTCGCCGCGCACGGCTGCCCCCTAAAGCGATTTGGGTTTTATGCGACGCATTCCCCCCGATCTCGCCCCGGCGAAGGCCGGGCTCCCGATGTCTCGCGTCAAAGCGTCGAGGCCCCGGCCTTCGCCGGGGCGAGATCGGGCGAGGCGGTGAGCGATTCACATCGAAGGCAAACCGCTTTAAGATACCTTGGGTCACCAATTCAAGGATGCTGCACATGCCCATCTTCACCCCCGAAAACGTCCACATCGAATCCATCACAGTCAATGACACCCCCTGTGGCCCCGCCCGGATGCTGCGGTTCAGCGATACCGGTGGGCTGACCCAGTTCGGGGCGTTTGTGGAAATCCTGCCGCCCGGGTCCCGGTCATCGCTGTGCCACTGGCACGCGACCGAAGATGAGTTCATCTACATGCTGACTGGCGAAGTGACCGTTCATGAAGGCGGCCAGGCAACGGTGCTGCACCCCGGTCAGGCCGTCTGCTTCAAGGCGGGCGAGCCGGTCGGACATTTTCTGCAAAATCAGGGAACAGGTGACGCCAGCTATCTTGTGGTTGGAACCCGGAATGCGGTCGATATCGTGCATTATCCAGACCACGACCGGATGTATCACCGTGACGGCAATGCCGAGCGGTTCAGCACGCTGGACGGGACCGAAGGGGTTGGGTCGGCCTATAGCTTGCCCGGTGCCTGACCGCTACAGATCCCGCCACATCGCGATGGCTGGAAATTCGATACCTTGGGCCAGAGGCACTTTGACCGGCCCGGTCATTGCAAAGCCCATTGCCTGATAGAACGGTTGCGCGGTCAAGGTGGACAAACACTCCAGCCGTGTCACCCCCGCCGCTTTGGCCATGGCGATAACATGCGCCATCAGCGCCCGGCCCACGCCGCGCCGGACCTGCCGGTCATCGGTGACGACATGCCGGATATTGCCGATCCCCGGCTGCATCTGTCCGCGCCCGGGATGGGCCATGGTCCACCCCCCGGCCCCGATGATCGCGCCAGCCTGTTCCACGACGAAATAGGTGCCGCAAGTCACCAGCGCAGGCTTGGCCCGGCTGATCAGCGGCAAGGCCAAAACCATCATCGACGGCGCATAGTCGGCCTTGAGCAGCCGGGGATAGGCGCGGGCCAACAGGGTATCGACCGCAGACACATCCTCCATCGTCGCCGGACGGACTTTTAACGTGTTCTGACCTGACTGCATGGCCCTGCCCTTTGGTTGATCACTCTGCCGCGGATGTATGGCCCTATGCAGCACCCGGATCAGCCCAATTGCAAATGAAAAAGGCCGCGCATGGGGGCGCGGCCTTTTCGGTTCTCAAGGATCGGACCAAGCTTACTTGATCTTGCCTTCCTTGTATTCGACATGCTTGCGCACAACCGGGTCATATTTCCGCACCGACATTTTTTCCGTCATCGTGCGCGCGTTCTTTTTGGTCACGTAGAAATGCCCGGTCCCCGCGGTAGAGTTCAGGCGGATCTTGATCGTGGTGGGTTTCGCCATCGTCGTATCTCCAGCTCAGGCGGGGCACAGGGCCCCTGCGTATCAAATCCTATGAAGCCTGCCTTTTACCCAAGGCACACCCCGAGTCAACCGCAAAGCGGGCCGCAGCAGTATCTTTACCCACAGGCTGCCCGGCCATGTCGGCCA
>JANOMH010000145.1:0-5547 GCA_031420215.1 Rhodobacterales bacterium
CAGGTCGTCATTGGCTGCGGCGGAGAGGTGATTGCCCGCCACCCACGGTGCTGGGATCGCGAAGACATGGTCTTTGATCCGGTTCACTACCTGCCCCTGCTGGAGCAAAAAACGGGTGCCCTTGATCAGGCCGCCCCTTTGGCCGGTTGGGATCTGCCGGAAGAGTTCGCAACCCTGCGCCGCCTGATGGAAGCCCGGATGATCAAGGCCGGACGGCGCGAGTATGTGCAGGTCTTGCGGCTCTTGGAGACATTCGAGATGGCAGACCTGCATGTCGCCATCAAAAACGCGTTGCGCATGGGGGCAATTGGCTTTGATGCCGTCAAACACCTCGTGATGTGTCAGGTCGAGAAGCGGCCACCCAAGCTGGATCTGGATGTCTATACCTATCTGCCAAAAGCCAACGTCGGCACGACATCTGCGGCCAGTTACATGTCCCTGATCCGGGGGCGGGCAGCATGACCGAAGCCCCCCAGATCCTTCTGAATCACCGCCTCAAATCCCTGCGGCTGCCGACCGTTCTGCGGGAGTATGGCAAGCTGGCCCGGCAAGCAGCGGCAGAAGGACTGGACCATGTCCAGTTCCTTGCGCGCCTCATCGAGCTGGAGATGCCCGGCGGCGTACGCCGCCAGATCATGATTTGCGGGCGTCCGCCCGCTGGCGGGAACGCCGGATGATCGAGCGTCGGATCAAAGCGGCCAAGTTCCCGGCCGTCAAAAGCCTGGACAGTTTCGACTTCAAGGCGATCCCGGCCTTGAACAAGATGCAGGTTCTGGAACTGGCGCGCTGTGAATGGGTGGAACGACGCGAGAATGTCATCGCACTTGGCCCGTCGGGCACCGGCAAAACTCATGTCGCTTTGGGCCTCGGGTTAGCCGCTTGCCAAAAGGGTCTGTCCGTAGGTTTTGTCACCGCTGCGGCACTCGTTCACGAACTGATGGAGGCAAGAGACGAACGCAGACTTTTGCGGCTCCAAAAGCAAATGGTCAGCCACAAGCTGCTGATTATCGACGAATTGGGCTTCGTGCCGCTGAGCAAAACCGGCGCCGAACTGCTGTTCGAACTGATCTCGCAACGCTATGAACGCGGCGCAACCTTGATCACCAGCAACCTGCCATTCGATGAATGGACCGAGACCTTCGGCTCAGAACGCCTGACCGGCGCGCTTCTGGACCGGTTGACCCACTATGTGAATATCCTCGAGATGAACGGCGAAAGCTACCGCCTCGGCCAGAGCAAGGCCCGCCAGGACAAGGCGTAACCATCCTCCAAATCGGCACAGTTTGGCCCGGACGGGCCAAAGCATCCGGGCAACCGCCAGCTCTATGATAAGCGCGGTCGCCCGGATGCTGGCGCGCGATCAAGCGGCAATCTGGATCACCCCAAAGTGGCAACATTTTGCACTGCCCTCTGGCTCACTTTTACTCTGCCGTTGACACGATCCGCCAGCAGCATGCCGCTGCTGTCTTTGCCGAAGGTGGCGATGTAGCGCTCGATCAAGGCGATGCGCTCTGGCGCCCCGGAGTTTCCGGGTCGGTCCAACACCGTCCACATCAGGGGTGCCTGAGAATGCCGCGTCGCCACCGCCAGAACTAGGATGTTGACATGGGTTTCCCCGACCTTCCAATTGGTGCGGTCCAGCACGAGGGTGCGCCTCGAAGTGCGGATTTCGGATAAACCGGACATCGATTTCGGCTATTCCCGGACAGCCGTTTCAGCAAATCCCGGACAGTCGGATGATAGCTGGTTGTTGCGCTGTGCTCATATGTCTTGGGTGATGATTTCGGGGTTTTCGTTCGGGGTCAAGGCCGGTTTTGGGCTCTGTCGGCGCATGCTGTCTCCTTTCAGTTCGATGCGATGGGCGTTGTGGAGTGAGCCATTGAGCGCCATTGGTTCAAGCCCAATGGCGAACGCGGTCGAGGATGGCGTCGGCGATGGTGGGTTCGCCGATCATCTGATGCCAGCCTGAGACGGGAAGCTGAGCGGTGATGATAGTGGAACGGCGCTGATAGCGCTCTTCGAAGAGCTCGAGCAGGTCGAGGCGCTGCTGGTCTGTCAGGCTGTGTGTGCCCCAGTCGTCGGGGACCAGCAACTGGACTCGGGCGAGCTTGTCGATCAGCCGTGGGAACCGCCCATCCAGTCGCGTGGATCCCCTCCGTGCCATTCGCCAAGCTCTTCAAGGCAACAGCGCCGGGTTGAGTCCATTAGACAAGCGATCAAAGTCAATCCCTAGCCCGTGCTGTCATTCAAAATGTTCGACCTCGCGCCCGCCAGAAATGCTTTCAGCGGGTCAGCCTTACATACGATTTTTTGGCTGCTGGCTTGCCGGTGCGACCAGAACGGGCGATAGTTCAGGGCATGCTGGTCTATACCTATAATCTTTGGTTGGTGGCGCTGTCACTTTTGATAGCGGTCATGGCGTCGTTCACCGGCCTGACCTTGTCCCGCGGCCTGTCCAGAGCGACACTGGGACTGCCCGAACTTCGCATTGTCCTGTCGTCGCTGGCACTGGGCGGCGGGATATGGTCGATGCATTTCGTCGCAATTCTGGCCATGCGTTTCGGCATCCCGGTCTATTTTGATGTTCCGGAGACTGTGGCATCGGCCCTGATCGCCATACTTCTGGCCTGTCTGGCGCTGTTGATCGTGCATTTCACTCAGCGTTCGAAAGCTATGATCTGCTTGTCAGGCGCGATTCTCGGATCGGGTATCACGGCGATGCATTACGTCGGAATGTCCGCCATCCAAGGCTGCACTCCGGTGTTTTCCGTCGGGGGAATTGTCACCGCCGGGGTGCTGTCGATCGTATTTGGCATTGCGGCCATGGCCGTCGCTTTCGGCAAGCAAAGAGAGAGCGGCACGCTTTGGGCCACTTTGATTTTCAGCGCAGCGGTCACGGTTGTGCACTTTTCTGCCATGTCACAGACCGTGTTTCTGACCTCGGTTCTGGCCCCGACCTCGTCCATGCAACTGGGGGATTCCCAGATCGCCATCATGGTCATGTTGACCGCTTTCGTGATTTCCGGTGCCTTCATGTTGGTAAGTGCCAGCTTTCTGAGCCACCAAGACCCCCTTGAACCGGTCGGGAGCATGACTTCGCTGATCTTGCAGCCTGCCGATGCTGCCGCAGCCGTGCCGGCCTTTTCGGCCAGCAAGCCTGTTGGCCAGCCCAGCGTTGAGCCGGTCAGCCGGCTTGCGGAACCGGTGCTGAGGCTGCCTTACGAGCGCGACGGACGCACGAATTTTGTCCCGATCGGATCCGTTTACGCTCTGCATGCCCAGGGGCATTACACAACAGCCTATCTTGACCATGGCCCGGTGTTTTGCCCTTGGTCGGTCACGACCGCTGAGGAACGTCTCGCGCCCCATGCAGGCTTTATGCGAGTTCATCGCAGCTGGATAGTTAACCTTGCTCTGGTCTCTGCCTACGAGCGTTCCAAGGACCACGGTTACTGCGTGATGGCTGGCGCGCAGGGGTTAGAGCTCGTTCCGGTAAGCCGGAATCGCATGGCTGTATTGCAAGAGGCGCTTGGCTTCTGACCTGTTTTCGCATTTCGTGCAAAAAATACGCATTTCGTGAGATTTTGGCCTGAGCTGGTGACCTTCCGGATCAGCGCAGGCGGCTTCCCTCTACGCTGATTGAAAAGAGGGGTTGGGTTCCAACCAAGGGGAGGACGGCATGATTACCAATGCATTCGAATACTATCGGCCCAAGTCAGTGGCTGAGGCCCTGAAGATCTTGGGAGAGCATGACGGCGAAGCCCGGGTCGTTGCAGGCGGTCACAGCCTGATCCCGATGATGAAGCTCCGCATGGCGCAGATTTCGCATTTGGTGGATCTGCAGGATGTGAGCGGGCTGAAGGGCATCACCGTGGGTGACCGTATCGTCATCGGTGCGATGACCACTCAAGCCGAACTGTTGGCAAGCCGCGAGCTTGCGTTGGCCGCACCGCTAATGCTTGAGGCCGCGTTGCAGATTGCCGATCCGCAGGTGCGCAACATGGGCACCATCGGCGGCAATGTCGCCAATGGCGATCCGGGCAATGACATGCCGGGTCTGATGCAATGTCTGGATGCAAGCTTTACCCTGACTGGCCCGGACGGCAGCCGCGAGGTAAAGGCGCGCGACTTCTACCAAGGCCCCTATTTCACGGCGCGCACTGATGACGAAATCCTTGTGGCGATCAGCTTTGATCACCCGAAGGGCGGTTACGCCTATGAAAAGCAAAAGCGCAAGATCGGCGACTATGCCACTGCTGCCGCCGCTGTGCAGATCACGGCCGTGGCGGGCAAGGTTTCGGCGGCTTCGGTTGCGATGACCAACCTTTCGGACGTTCCGGTCTGGAGCGAGGCCGCAGGTGCGGCCCTGGTGGGTACGGCATGCGGCCCTGATGCCGTCAAGGCCGCCGCGGCTGCCATGCTGAAAGACATCAATCCAAGCGATGACAACCGCGGTCCGGTCGCGTTCAAAAGACATGTGGCAGCCGTGGTTCTGGGCCGGGCCATCGCCCGCGCCTGGTCGCGCGTCTGAAGCCAGAGGGAGGAAAACCATGAAAAAGATGCATATCGAACTGACGGTCAACGGCAAACAGATGGAAACGCTGGCCGAACCGCGCGAGTTGTTGATCCATGTGCTGCGCGAAAGACTGGGCCTGACCGGGCCGCATATTGGCTGTGAAACCACCCATTGCGGGGCGTGCACCGTTGATCTGAACGGCAAATCGGTCAAGTCCTGCACGATCTTTGCGGCACAGGCCAATGGCGCCACAATCACCACGATCGAAGGCATTGCCGGCCCCGATGGCATGCATGTGCTGCAGAACAGCTTTCGCGAGCATCACGGGTTGCAATGCGGTTTCTGCACCCCCGGCATGATCACCCGCGCCTGGCGTTTGTTACAAGAGAACCCGACCCCGACCGAAGAAGACGTGCGTTTTGGCATGGCGGGCAATCTGTGCCGCTGCACAGGCTATCAGAACATCGTCAAGGCGATCCTGTCTGCCGCGAGTGACATCAATTCCGCCAAGGAGGCCGCGCAATGAACGACCTGACCCCCACACATGACGAACGGGTTGCGGGCCTCAAGGGTCTTGGGTCTTCGCGCAAGCGCGTCGAAGATGCCCGCTTTACCCAAGGCAAGGGCAACTATGTCGACGATATCAAGATGGCCGGCATGGTTTACGGCGATTTCGTCCGCAGCCAGTATGCCCATGCCCGCATCAAATCCGTCGACAGCACCGCTGCCAAGGCCGTGCCGGGCGTGATCGCGGTGCTTTTGGCCGCCGATCTGGCCCCACTGGGCCTGCACTGGATGCCGACGCTGGCGGGCGACAAGCAGATGGTCCTGGCCGACGGCAAAGTGCTGTTTCAGGGCCAGGAGATTGCCTTTGTTGTTGCCGAAGACAAATATGCCCTGGCCGACGCCCTGGAACTGGTTGTCGTTGAATATGAAGAACTGCCGGTCGTCGTCGACCCGTTCAAGGCGATGCTGCCAGACGCCCCCGTGCTGCGCGAAGACCTTGCAGGTCAGACCAAGGGTGCGCATGG
>JANOMH010000146.1:0-6838 GCA_031420215.1 Rhodobacterales bacterium
CGGGTGGTCAAAGTGCTGGCCTGCGGCGACAGGCGGGGGCCAGCGCCGGAAGCGCAGTCGCTTTATGAGGATCTTACGCCGCCTGCGGCTGAGAAACCGCCGCAGAATCCGCGGTATGATGGCAAGGGGCGGCCCGGCAAAAAAGATCGCCGCAATGCGGGCTATTTTGGGTTCAACGATCCATCGACGTTTGAATGATGTGGTCCTTGAATGATCTATCCGGCTGCTCTAGCTAAGACCCCGGTAACTTTGGGACACGACTTATGACCTATATCGTCAATGACAGCTGCATTGCCTGCAAATACACCGACTGCGTCGAGGTTTGTCCGGTGGACTGCTTTTACGAAGGCGAGAACATGCTGGTCATTCATCCCGATGAATGTATCGATTGCGGCGTCTGCGAACCCGAATGCCCCGCCGACGCGATCCGTCCCGACACCGAGCCGGACATGGAGAAATGGGTCGAGTTCAACCGCAAATACGCGGTGATGTGGCCGGTGATTATCACCAAGAAAGACCCGTTGCCGAACGCCGAAGAGATGGATGGCAAGACCGGCAAGATGGACCTGTTTTCGCCCGCGCCGGGTGAAGGCGGCTAACTGATTCGGCCCTGATTCGGCATGGTTTACGCCCGTGGAATCGGTTAAGCTACCGTTTACATTGAGCTTTCGCGACTTCTTCCGCAGGTGCGCTTCCTTTGGTCTGATTTTTGTGATATGCTTGTCACAATGTTGACGCTTGAACCCTGATCTGCCTGACGCGCGACCTACCTGACGGAGACTTTGGTTTCCGCCAGTTTTGTCGTCGCCCAAATGCAGATCGCCCCGGAAGGACGCCCATGACCAAGACCAAAAAGAATGACTTTCGCCCCAATGAGTTCGTGGTTTATCCCGCGCATGGGGTGGGCAAGATCATTTCCATCGAAGAGCAGGAAGTCGCCGGATTTCGGCTGGAACTGTTCGTGATCTCGTTCGAAAAGGACAAGATGACGCTGCGGGTGCCGACCCACAAGGCGACCGACGTGGGTATGCGGTCGCTGTCATCGCCTGATGTCGTCGCCCATGCGATGAAAACCCTGAAGGGTAAGGCCAAGGTCAAGAAAGCCATGTGGTCGCGCCGCGCCCAGGAATACGAGCAAAAGATCAACTCGGGCGATCTGATTGCCATCGCCGAAGTGGTCCGCGACCTGCACCGCGCCGATGACCAGCGCGAGCAAAGCTATTCCGAGCGGCAACTGTACGAGGCCGCGCTGGAGCGGCTGACCCGCGAGATTGCGGCTGTGGCCGGCAATGACGAGAATGCAGCGGCGAAAGAGATCGGGTCGGTTCTGGTGGGCCGTGCTGCCTGAACCGGCTGCTCAAGAATTGAAAAAGCCGCGCCAAATGCGCGGCTTTTGCGTTTCTGAGTGGAAAATTTTTTGGGAAAATTTTCGGTGCCTCCGGCGGGAGTATTTTTGCAACTCCGAAACTACAAGGCGCGCCAGCCGATATCCCGGCGGCAGAACCCGCCCGGCCAGTTGATCTGATCGACCATCGCATAGGCCCGGTCGCGCGCCTGTTGCAGGGTAGTTCCGCGGGCGGTGACGTTCAGGACCCGCCCGCCATTGGCGTTGAAATGTCCGTCCTGTCCGGTGGTTCCGGCGTGAAAGACCATGTGGTCTGAGGTTTCGGGAAGTGATCCCAGCCCTCTGATTTCAGAGCCTTTTTCGTAAGTGCCCGGATAGCCGTTGGCCGCCATGACCACGCTCAAAGCATGATCCTCGGCCCAATGCACCGCCATGTCTGCCAACCGCCCCTCGGCGCAGGCCTGCATCAGATCGAGCGCCTGCCCACCGAGCCGCATCATCAGCACCTGACATTCAGGATCGCCGTAGCGGGCGTTGTATTCAACCAGCCGCGCCTGACCGTCTTTGATCATCAACCCGGCATAAAGGACACCGTGATAGGGCGTGCCGCGCCGGGTCATTTCGGCCAGACAGGGTGCTATGATTTCGGTGATGGCGCGGGAGGCGATGGCGTCGGTCAGCACCGGGGCGGGGGAGTAGGCGCCCATGCCGCCGGTGTTGGGGCCGGTGTCGCCGTCAAAGGCCCGCTTGTGGTCTTGCGCCGTGCCAATGGGCAGAATGGTCTCTCCGTCGGTCAGGATGAAGAAGCTGGCCTCTTCGCCGCCCATGAATTCTTCGATCACCACCTCGGCCCCGGCGGTGCCAAACGCCCCGCCAAGCATGTCGTCGATGGCGCTGTGGGCTTCCTCCGGGGTCATCGCCACGACCACACCTTTGCCTGCGGCAAGGCCGTCAGCCTTGATCACGATGGGCGCGCCATGGGCTGTGACATAGGCATGCGCGGGGCTGGGTTCGGTGAAACGGGCGTAGGCGGCGGTGGGGGCACTGGCCGCATCGCAGATCGCTTTTGTGAAAGATTTGGACGCTTCAAGCTGTGCGGCAGCCGCAGAAGGCCCGAAAACTGAAAGTCCGGCCTCGCGCAATCTGTCAGCTACACCAGCCGCCAGAGGGGCCTCGGGGCCGATGATCACAAAATCCACGGCGTTTTCTGCGGCGAAAACCGCCACCACATCGCCGTCCAGAATGTCGATATCGGCGCATTCGGCCAGCAGCGCGATCCCGGCATTGCCCGGCGCCACGATCAGCCGGTCACATTTCGGGTTTTGCTTGACCGCCCAGGCCAGCGCATGTTCCCGCCCGCCACCGCCCAATATCAGGATGTTCATACCTGCCCCCGCTTGGCCTTTTGTCCCCAGCGTCATAGGGTCAGTGCAACCCGATCACAAGAGACCGCCATGGACCTGTTTGAAGATCCCGCCCCAAACGATCAACCCTCCGGCAATCAGCCGGAATATACTGTGTCGGAACTGGCCGGCGCGGTGAAGCGGGTGATCGAAGGCGAATTCGGTCTGGTCCGGGTGCGGGGCGAAGTGGGCCGGGTGTCGCGCCCGGCGTCGGGGCATTTGTATTTCGACCTCAAAGATGACCGCGCGGTCATTGCCGCGATATCGTGGAAAGGTCAGGTGGCCAGGATGCAAGTCCGCCCCGAGGAGGGGATGGAGGTGGTCGCGACCGGCCGGATGACCACATTTCCCGGCCAGTCCAAATATCAGCTGATCGTCGAGGATGTGTCGCCTGCCGGGGCGGGCGCGCTGATGGCGATGTTGGAAAAGCGTAAAACAGCATTGGCGGCGGAAGGGCTGTTTGACCCGGCGCGCAAACAGCCGTTGCCTTATCTGCCAGAGATCATCGGGGTAATCACCTCGCCCTCTGGGGCCGTGATCCGCGATATCCTGCATCGGTTGCGCGACCGGTTCCCGCGCCATGTGCTGGTCTGGCCCGTCGCGGTGCAGGGGCAGACCTGTGCGCCCGAGGTGGCCCGCGCCATTGCCGGGTTCAATGCGCTGCCCATTGGTGGCCCGATCCCGCGCCCGGAGGTGCTGATCGTCGCCCGTGGTGGCGGGTCGATCGAGGATTTATGGGGGTTCAATGAGGAGATCGTGGTGCGTGCGGCGGCAGCGTCACTGATTCCGCTGATTTCGGCGGTCGGCCACGAGACGGATACGACGCTGATCGACTATGCCGCCGATGTCCGCGCGCCGACGCCAACCGCTGCGGCGGAACTGGCGGTGCCGGTCAGGCTCGATCTGGTGGCGCATCTGGATGGGCTCGGGGCGCGGTTGAGCCGGGCTTTGACCCAAGGCGTTGCCCTGCGCGGCCAACGCCTGCGCGATCTGGCCCGCGCCTTGCCCCGCGCCGAGGTGCTGACCGATCAGGCGAGACAGCGCCTTGATTTCATGGGCGAACGGCTGCCTTTGGCGTTGCGGGCCGCGACTGCCCGCAAACGGCTGCAACTGGCCGATCTGGTCCTGCGTCCGGGGGTATTGCGCCGGATTTTGCAGGCCGATCAGCGCCAGTTGACAGGAGCGGTTGACCGGTTGGCCCCGGCGCTGGACCGGCTGGTGCGCAGCAAACGACAGGCATTTGACGCGCGCGGCCAAAGGTTGCGGTTGGGCGTATTGCAGCAGGATCTGACCCGCAAACGTGACAGCTTTGCCACCGTCTTGCGCCGCCTGATCACCCGGGCCGAGCGTAGTCAGGAAGGGTTGCGCAGCCGGCTGGCCGCTTTGGACCGGATGCGCCAGTCACTTGGATACGAGGCTACCCTGGCCCGGGGCTATGCGGTGGTGCGCGGAGATGGGGCGGTTGTCACCGGCGTTAAAGCTGCCACAACTGCTGCCACCCTGGAGATTCAATTTGCTGATGGGCGCATGGTTGTGGGGGGCAAGCCAAAGAAACCAAAGGCCGCCAAGCCGGACCAGGGTAGCTTGTTTTAGGCACCGACACCGGGACAAATCAGTTTGTCATTCGCATCCAGCGCTTCGTATAACACCGTGGTGCCCGGATCATTCACAAACACCGCCCGCAATCCGCCGGGTTCATCAAAGAACTGCCAGCACTGCGGGTCAGGGTCGAAATCATAGGTAAAACAAATGTTTGCCCCCTGTTCATACCAGACCCCGGCCTGACATTCATCGCCGATAAAGGCCCAGGTGACCCGCCGCCCGGCATGATAGGCCTCTATCCCATAAGGTGCGCCGATGGTGCCAAAGGTCAGGGTCTTGCCGCTGACATAGGCCTCGAACTCCGCCCCGGTCATCGGGGTTTCGGCATCGGCAGAGCCTGAATAAAAGGTGGCCAGCAGGGTCAAAAGCGCAAGGATTTTCATGGGCGCAATCTGCCGCAATCCACTTGATTTGGCCAGCCCCCCGCTGATCACGCTTGCCTGATCCTGGCCACTGCCGGGTCCATCACCCGGCGCCAATATTTGGGATACAGTGCCACACAGGCCATCACCGGCAGACTGCGCGGCAGCATCGGCGCGCGGTCTGGCAGCGACAGCGCCGGAAAGGGAAGGGCTGGCCGCGCATGGTGGTCGGAATGGCGCGGCGCATGCAACATCAGCGCCGAAGTTGCGGGGTGTGGCGCATTCCATGAATGGGCAGCGGTTGCAGGTTCAGGCTTGCCCTGCGGTCCCAAGGCCCGGCTCAGCCCATAATGTTGCACATAATCCGACATCAGCAGTTGAAACTGCGCGAAACCGGCCAGCCCCAGATAAATCAGCAATCCCTTGATCCCGCCAAACCAAAGGGCCAGGCCCACACACAAAACTGCCCCGCCGCTATAAATCAGATACGGATGCCGCCATGCCGGACGCCCGGTCTGGGCTATCCGCAGCGATTCTATCCGAAACCCGGCCCGGAATGACCCGACCCAGGCCCGGACAACGAACCGATACAGGCTTTCCCCCAGCCGCGCGCTGGACGGATCGGCGCGGGTGGCGACCAGCCGATGATGCACCAGCGGATGGGCGCTGGTGTGATGCCCGAATATCAGGCTGATATAGACCCACATCCCCAGCCGATGCAGCCATCGCTGCGGCCGGTGGATCAACTCATGCGCATTGGAATTGCTCACCTGCCCGAAAAACAGGCCAGCAGCGGCGAAAAGTCCCAGTTTTTCCGCCAAACCCAGACCGGCACCGGCCAACGCCATGACCGTCAACCCCAACAGCCCGAAATGTGCCAGCGCCAGCATGACCGACAATCCAGTGGCGGCGGGAAACTCGCTGTCCGGCAACGGCTTGGCCGCGCGGGTGATGAATTGGTCCAGCGTGGCGACAAAGCCGGTCAGATATACCAGTGCCAGCGCCACCCAGACCCCACCCCAGACCGCGCCCAGCCCGATCAGCCCAACCGGGATTAATGTCACAGTCGCAAAAAGCAGCATAAGGGCGGTTCCTGTGGAGTGGCTTTAGCTGTTTAGCACGGGGACCGGGCTTTCAAAACCACCCAACCACGGTTAGGTGAAGCAAGTCTGAACCGCAAAAGGCTGCCCCGTGTCGTTTTTCAAGAAACTCAAGGACCGGCTGTTCAATTCCTCGGCCAGGCTGGATGCCGGGATCGAAGCGATTGTCGAGGAAACGTCTGATGTTGCCCCCAATCCGGGCCTGTTGGGCCGGATCTTTGCGTCAGACGATGCGCCGCGCCGGGTGCTGGATGATGTGATGCTGGAACAGCTTGAGGAATTGCTGATCAGCGCCGATATGGGTGTCGACACCGCCCTGCGCGTCACTGCCAATATGGCCGAAGGGCGCTTGGGCAAAAAGTTGTCGGTGACCGAGATCAAAGAGCTTTTGGCCGCCGAAGTGGCCCGGATCATGGAGCCGGTGGCCCGGCCGATGCCGCTCTATCCCAAAAAGCCGCAGGTGGTGCTGGTTGTCGGCGTCAATGGCTCGGGCAAGACCACGACGATTGGCAAGCTGGCGTCGCAATTCCGCGCGGCGGGCAAATCGGTGATCATCGCGGCGGGCGACACGTTTCGGGCTGCGGCGGTCGAGCAATTGCAAATCTGGGGGCAGCGGGCCGGGGTGCCGGTGCTGACCGCCCCCGAAGGGTCCGATCCGGCTTCGCTCGCCTTTGAAGCGATGACAAAGGCACAAGAGGATGGGATCGACTTGCTCCTGATCGACACGGCCGGCCGGCTGCAAAACCGGGCCGACCTGATGGAGGAACTGTCCAAAATCGTCCGGGTGATCCGCAAGAAAGACCCGGACGCCCCCCACAACACCCTGCTGGTGCTGGACGCGACCACCGGGCAGAATGCGCTGCTGCAGGTCGAGGTTTTTCGCAAGATCGCCGATGTATCCGGCCTGGTGATGACCAAACTGGACGGCACCGCCAAGGGGGGGGTTCTGGTCGCTTTGGCCGATAAGTTCGGCCTGCCGATCCATGCGATCGGGGTGGGCGAACAGATTGACGACCTGGCCCCGTT
>JANOMH010000147.1:0-2424 GCA_031420215.1 Rhodobacterales bacterium
GCCCGGCTTGCTGTACCGTTCGACCTCCCGTGCGGTTGCATTCTGCCTCAGCGCACCTGTAGTTTGCCAGGCGTGAGGGCAGGGGAAATTCGGAGTGCAACTTGGACTGGAACGGTTTTTCGACACGGGGAGCCTTGCAAGGGGCATCGCCTATGCGGGGGAGGGCCGTGTCGTCAAACTCTCCGGCCTCTCGCCCGACGGAGTGTTGACCGCCGAGGTATTGGGATCAGGTCGCCAAACATATGTGGTCCATCTGAGGCTGACCCTTGGCGATGATCTTCGCCTCGTGCGGTTGGGGGGCATCTGCTCCTGCCCGGTGGGCGCTTTGTGCAAGCATATGGCCGCTGCGGCGATTGCCTGGCATGTGCGCGGGGCACAAGGGTCAGCGCCTCTGCCTCAACCTGGGGACGTGATGCCGACTGTTCCAGTCCGGCCTCTGCCGTATCCGGTCACGGAATGGCTTGAGGCGCTGACGGCCTCCTCTCAGATGACCACCGGCCCGGCTTTGGACTATCCGCCCAGCGTGCGCGACCGGCTGGTCTATGTACTCGGTGTTGCTGCCAGAAAACCCCAGATAACCGCGATGAAGGCAACGGTTCTGGCCGATGGCCGGGTGTCGGACAAGGCAACCCGCTATGATGTCGAACGATTGAAGGGTCAGGAGAACCGTCCACAGTTCATTCTACGCAAGGATCTGGAAATCCTCCGCGACCTTGAGGCCGCTGGCGTCCCTGCCAATGGAGGCAGCCAATCGGGTTACCTTTGGCGCCCAAAATACCTGGAGGGAGGACCACCGGACCTTTTGCCGATCCTGCGTCGCATCGCCGCGAGCGGACGCGGTCGTTGGGAGGAGCGGAACGGTCCCTATCTCCATGAGGAGGAGCCGCGTGCGGCAGAGTTTGTCTGGCATGGCGAGGACGGTGGCACACAGGAACTGCGGCTGGTTTGCTCCAGCACCGGCGCATCGCTCGTGGGCTTGCCTTTGGCCACTCCGGCATGGGCAGATCCCGTAACGGGTGCATTTGGCATTTTGGAAACGGCCATCGACCCCGGACAATTGCATATCCTGATGCGAGCGCCAAAGATCGCGGCCGAGATCGCCGCCGAAGTGGCGGCCAGGCTGTCGGGATTTTCTGGCCGCTCCATTCCGGTCCTGAAGGCCATGGGGATTGAGGTACGCCAAGGCAAGGATCCCGTGCCGGTGTTGCGCCTGTTTGGCATGCGCGGGCATCGCAAGTTCGGCGAGGCTTGGCGCCAGCGGAAAGAAGCTGTGGTGCAGCCCGCCCTGCGACTGGCGTTTGATTATGATGGTCATATTGCCTCCGCCCGCAGTTCTGATGCCCTGAGATTCCAAGAGGGGGAGACCTTCGTCACACTCAAGCGAGACATGGCGGCGGAATTCGCGGCTCTGCACATGCTCGAAGGCCAAGGGGCACTTGCTCCAGAAGGGTTGGAACACCACAGCTTTGGCAAACAGGCTGAGCCGGGCGATCGGGTTTTTGTCGATGGTGAATGGGATGATGAGCGTTTCAATGAGTCTGAAGCCGCGACCCCGGCCCTTCAGTTCTTGGGAGAAGTTGTGCCGGACCTTCGCGCGGCAGGATGGAGGGTTGTCGTCGAGGCGAGTTGGCCGTTCCAACTGATCGAAGAACCCATCAGGTTGACGGCCCAGATCGGAAACAGCGACGCAGGCGGGCTTTTCGATTTTGGGCTGATGATTCAAGCTGACGGCCAGCAGGCCGATTTGGCGCCGCTGATCGCCGACATTCTCGCGGCGTTGCCACCAGATCTGAGCGACGAGACTATCGCCTCGTCTGACTTTGAGATTTTGGTGGCAGAGACCCCCTGCTACTTGCAGATGCCCGATGGGCGACATGCACAGGTCGATCTTCGGCAGTTGACGGATCTGTTGCGGGTCCTGCTGCGCTCACTTGGGCTAATGACCAAAGTGCACCCCGCGGAAGCAGGACAGATTGCCGCTCTGGCCGATGCCCTGGATGGGTGTGGCATACCGTTCCAAGGGGGCCGCGAGCTTTTGGAGCTTGGCAAGCGCCTGAATGCCCTGAAATCGCCGGATGCCGTGACACCACCCTCGGCGCTGCGTGCTGTCCTGCGACCCTACCAGTCCATCGGCTATGGCTGGTTGTCGGCTCTTTCTGACACAGGCTTTGGTGGATTGCTGGCTGACGACATGGGTTTGGGCAAGACGCTGCAAACTCTGGCCCTTTTAGCCAAATGCCATTTGGAAGGGCAGGCAGAGAATCCGAGCCTGCTGCTCGTGCCCACCAGCCTGGCCCGGGCTTGGGCGCGTCAGGCGGCGGAGTTTGTGCCGGACCTCAAGGTTCTGGTGCTGCAAGGCAATGCCCGCAACACCCTCTTCGATCAGATCGGCGAGGCCCATCTGGTGATTTCGACCTATCCGCT